>CAIMBV010000029.1 GCA_903839355.1 uncultured Actinomycetes bacterium | reverse complement strand
TACTAATTGCCTCATCACTATCCCAACCACCATTTACATCCAAGCGAATCTTCATATCTGGATTGAGATTCAGTACCTCCTCAACAACACCTGCCCCAGCTTCAAAATCATCGACCTTTATCTTCACCGTGGTACTTCCAGGAAAACGTTGCAAGATTCCTGCCACTTGATCGACTTCTACGATCGGCAAGGTTGCATTAATTGCCACCCGATCTCTATGAAGAGTCGGCCAAGGATTATTAGCAGCTTCTAGCGCTGCCTCCATCCATGTACTCGCCTCAACATCGTCATATTCCAAGAAGGGACCGAACTCACTCCAACCTTCGCTCCCCCTAAAGATTGCTACCTCTCGGGTAGTTATGCCGCGAAATTTGTTGCGCAATGGAATGGAGAGGACCTGTAAGTCAGGACAGTACATCTCTAACATTTTTAAGGGCGACGTGGAAACTTATTGAAATCGGGATCGCGCTTCTCTTTATAAGCATCACGACCCTCTTGACCTTCCTCAGTTAAGTAGAAGAGGAGGGTTGCATCGCCTGCCAATTGTTGAACTCCAGCTAAGCCATCATCAGCAGCGTTGAGTCCAGCCTTAAGTAGACGAAGAGCCATAGGAGAGTGTCGTAGCATCTCGCGACACCAAGAGACAGTCTCTGCTTCTAACTCTTCGATGGGAACAACAGTATTTACCAATCCCATGTCGAGCGCCTCGTGCGCATCGTATTGGCGACATAGGAACCAGATCTCGCGAGCCTTCTTCTGACCGATATGCGCGGCAAGTAAGCCTGCACCGTATCCACCATCAAATGAGCCCACCATCGGTCCGGTCTGACCAAACTTGGCATTCTCTGCTGCGATCGTGAGATCGCAGACGACATGGAGCACATGTCCTCCGCCTACCGCCCAACCAGCCACCATTGCGACAACCGGCTTAGGGAGTCTGCGAATTTGAATTTGGAGATCGAGGACATTGAGACGTCCGATTCCCTTCTTACCAAGTGCATCACTTCCGATGTATCCATCATCGCCGCGAACATTGATATCGCCACCAGAACAGAAAGCTTCGGTACCTGCGCCAGTGAAGATGATCACTCCAACAGATTCATCATCGCGCGCTAAAGAAAATGCCTCCTGCAACTCGTGCAGGGTCTCTGGGCGAAAGGCGTTGCGAACCTGCGGACGGTTAATGGTTATCTTGGCCATTCCCTCGGCCACCTCGTAAATAATGTCCGTGAACTCTTCGCCACCAACGCCGATGCTCCATTGTGGAATCGTTCGACTGCCAGGCTCTCGCTTAAACGGCTTACTCACAGTTACTCCTTTTCAGCGCCGGATTTTCACTTCCGGTATTTCGTTACAAGCCGATAGCCTACGGGGGCTATGGTTAATAAGTCACCGCGAGAATTGCTACAAGTACCCTCAGCGTGGTCAACCACACAAACTTTGGAGGCGCTCGACGCCGCTTTGACGGGAACCGGCCCCGCTCTCGCCTTTGGTCCAACACACTTCGGTGAGGTCGACCCGCAGATAGCAGTTGTGATTCCCACCAGTGGATCAACTGGTTCAGCCAAGGAGGTTGCACTTACCGCAGATGCCTTACTTGCAAGCGCCCGTGCCTCACACGCGTATTTGGGAGCTCAACAGGGAGAGCGTTGGTCATTGTTATTACCAACTCATCACATCGCTGGGGTCAATGTTTTAGTTAGAGCGTTGGCACTACAAAGCGACCTCTCTGATGACGACTTTGAATACACCTCCATCGTTCCAACACAACTTTTTCGTGCGTTGCAGGAGCGAGGTCGGTTCCTAGTATCTCTTCAGAACGCAAAGGCAGTCCTGGTTGGTGGGGCGGCTACATCCGCAGAACTCCTTACGAACGCGCGCGAATCTGGAATTAACGTCGTAACCACCTACGGAATGTCGGAGATGAGTGGAGGGTGCGTTTATAACAATGAACCACTTCCAGGGGTAGAAGTTGAGATCCGAGATTCGGGTGCGATTGCGTTGCGCGGGCCTATGCAAGCATCAGAATATTTAGGTGGCGCCCTTTCCTTGTCGGATGGCGCTGGTTGGTTTGTGTCGAGCGATGCAGGATATTTTAATGATGGAAAATTATTCGTAACGGGAAGACTTGACGATCAGATCATCTCTGGTGGTGAGAAGATCTCACTGGGAGCACTTGATCACTTTCTCAATGGATCTGGAGAGTTGCACTACATGAGTTGCGCTATCTCGCACCCGGAGTGGGGCGAACAGCTCTGCCTGGCAAGTTCACACGAGATTGATCAGAGCGCGATCACTAAGCTTTTACGCGAAAAATTTGGTAACCATAGCGTTCCCAAAGTATTTCTCAGCGGGATTGAACTTCCTCTCACCTCACTTGGAAAGCCAGATAGGCGGCGGTTAGCCCAAAGGTTTGAGATGATTGTCTAATGAGTTCACTTAAGGTCTGGGTGGCTGGTTCACGCCCACGCACACTCCCCGCCGCAATCGCGCCAGTATTTGTTGGTACAGCGCTGATCAAACGCGATCATCATGGGATCAATTGGTTAAATGCCTTTATGGCACTTGCGGTGAGCCTCTTACTTCAAATCGCGGTCAACTATTCCAATGACTACAGCGATGGAGTTCGCGGCACTGACAACAATCGAGTCGGCCCTGTTCGACTGGTTGCCAGCGGCTTGGCCTCCGCTAAAGCTGTGAAGCAGGCCGCCTTCCTCTGCTTTGCCATCGCTGCAGTATTTGGAATTATTTTGGCTGCGCGCACTTCCTGGTGGTTGGTTGCAATTGGTGCGGTGAGCATTGTTGCGGCATGGACCTACACTGGTGGCAAACATCCTTATGGTTACTCAGGTTTTGGCGAGATCTCGGTTTTTGTCTTCTTTGGCCTTGTAGCCACGATCGGAAGCTACGTAGTGCAATCGCATAAAGTAAGTTGGCAGAGCGTTCTGGTCGCTATTCCGGTTGGTGCGCTCTCCTGCTCACTCTTGGCAATTAACAATTTGCGCGATCTTCCTAAAGATTCTCTGGTGGGAAAGCGCACTCTTGCGGTCCGCTTGGGTGACAAACGAGCCCGCCAGATGTTCACAGGATTGCTGGTTCTCGCTCACATTGTGGCGATCGCAGCTGCCTTTATTACTCCGTGGACCTTGGTGACGGTGCTTTTCATGCCTATAACCTTAAATATCATTAAGGGAATCAGGGCTGGCGCCAAAGGTGCAGATTTAATTCCAATGCTCGGACAAGTCGGAAAACTGCAACTCTTTCTATCAACATCCTTGGCAATCGCACTTTTGATTTAAAGGGTAAACTGAGTTACATGCTTGATGCTCTGATCGTTCTTGGTGGCTTAGCCATTTGGCTTTATGGATTAATTGATTGTGCCCGCACCGAACAAGATGTCGTGCGCAATCTTCCAAAGTGGGCCTGGCTCATAATTATTATCTTCTTCGGTTTCCTCGGCGCAATAGTCTGGCTCTTTGTGGGTCGTCCAAAAGGCGTAGCGCTTCCAAAGCGTAGAGTTACAAGGATGCTCCCACCGGATGACAATCCAGATTTCTTAAAGAAACTCTAACGCTACAAAATCTTACAAACCGGAGTAGGTGTGAAGACCGGTTCCCCAGATATTTACGTAAATGTAATTAAAGAGAAAAGTCGATCCCGCGAAGATACAGAGCCAGGCCGCTCTCTTTCCACGCCAACCAACGGTTACTCGGGCGTGCAGATATGCAGCGTAAGCAACCCAGGTGATAAAAGCCCAGGTCTCTTTAGGATCCCAGCTCCAGTATTTACCCCAGGCCGACTCAGCCCAGATCGCTCCCGCAATAACCGCAAAGGTCCAGAGCGGAAAGACAAATGCCACCAAGCGATAGGAGAGTTGATCCAAGCTATCGAGGCTAGGAATTCGCTCCGCCCATTTTGGCCGGCCACCCTTGGACTCGTAGCGCTCCATGACTAAATAAGTAGCGGCAACCAAATTGGCTACCAGAAATACTCCTCCAGAGATGATCGCTGCAAGCACATGTATGGCAAGCCAAGGCGACTTAAGTGCAGGAACTAGCGGAGCACTTGGGCGGTAGAGAACGGTGATTGCAGTTCCCAAGGTGAGCAGTACTGAAATTGAAACTGGCAAGCCCAACCAGCGCACCTTGTACTTTGCAAAGGCAAATAAGTAGGCACCTGTAAGCATGAGAGCACCGGTAATAGAGAATTCATACATATTTCCCCACGGCACCCGGTGGGCAGAGAGTCCTCGAGTAACCACAGCAACTGCAAGCACTCCAAAGCCAAGAATCATCATTGCGGTACCGATACGTCCAGCGCGCTGCGTCTTGGTGAAATCAAATTCAGTCTTGTCGTTACTTTCAGCGTTCTTAACAGACCACGAAACTTCAACTGCGTGTGCAAAGAAGGCAATAGTAAAAATGATTAAGCAGGCGTAGATAGCACCGTTTGAGAAGTATGCAAGATTTGTCGAAGTCACTCTTTGCCTCCCGTAGCCTCTTCAAGCGCCCGCGCTAGCGCTGTGAGTTCTGCTTCAAGCCCAGGTATTCCATTCTTGGCTAGACCCGCAATTTCAACACCTTCTCCCACCTTTACCCAAATCCGACGCTGGCGTGTAAAGAGTGAGATCAGTAACCCTAAAATGGCGAATATCGCACCGAAGAGTGCGTACATCTTCCCAGGATCATCAACAATCTGCAGGTTGACCCAAGATTTCCAACCATCAAATGTGATTGTTCCCGCACCAAAGTCATAGGTGCTTCCCAAGGTAAGGGCCTTGAGTCCAATCTTGGTCATCTTGGAGGTATTGAGCGAATACACAGATTGTGGAGTGCCACTGTCGAGTCCCAGGTTGCCCTTCCAGGCAGATAAGACCAGGCGTGGATCAAGCACCTCAGGATAGGTTGAGAAGATACCGCGCGCTGCGCTACTGCCAGCTGTAGGGATGAAGGAGGCAATGAACCCGATCTGAGGGCTCATATCTGGAATCTTGATCGCTCCAAGCGAGCTCAGATTCGCATCTTGCGGCAAGAAGATCACAGGACCCTGGAAGGTGATGTTTCCCGATTTATCCCGGACAGTAACAACTGGAGAATATCCATTTGCTTGGAGATAGACCTTGGTGCTGCCAGAAGTCCATGGCTTGTTAACTTTAATAATTACTTGTTTAGCCTTTGTGCCAAGAGGATTCGCGATATCGGTTGTAAGAACATAATCACTGGGCTCACCAGTTGTTGGATCATACGTAGCAACGAAATTAGTAACCGTTAATGAAAATGGAATCAACGAACCTTGACCCTGAAACTTTCCGTACGAGATGTTGTCGTACGAAGTGGGAGTGTTGATAAAGCGATCACCCACATTGAGAATCGCCTCTCCCTTCATACCAAAGAGCGAACCGAGTGCTACACCGTCCAAAATCAAAATAAGTGAGAGGTGAAAGAGCAGGTTTCCGGTCTCGCGTGCATATCCCTTCTCCGCCGATATCGAATTACCTTCAATTCGAATCCGGAAGCGATGGCGCTTGAGCCACTTTGAAGAAAGTTGAATTGCACTTGCGGGGTCAGAGCTGACAACTCGGTAACCTTCCATGCGATCAAGATTTCGTGGAGTAAGCGGTGGTTTCTTTCCTATAGCCCGCAGATGATGGAAAGTGCGTGGGAGCACACAGCCAATCAGAGAGATAAACAACAGCAAGTAGATTGCGCTAAACCAAGGAGAGGCATAGACATTAAATAAGTGGAAACGATCCATCCACTTCGCCAAGGTTGGATCTGTAGTGAAGTACGAATCAACCTTCTGTGGATTTTGATTGCGTTGCGGAAAGAGAGATCCTGGAATTGCGGCAACCCCAAGCAACATAAGCAGAATGAGGGCGGTGCGCATGCTTGTTAGTTGGCGCCAACCCCAACGAAGCAATCCGATAAACCCGATATCGGGCGCGGAGTTATTTTCTTGGCTCATCAGACGCTCGGAACAAAGCTAGAAATTGAGGAGCGCAGGTGGTTCAAAATGTCGCCCCATAACCCGGTTGCCTGCAGAAAGCCGATGATGATCAGAAATACTCCCCCAAAAATAGTCAACAAATTTCCGTGGCGCGAAATAAAGCGGCGCAATTTTGCAGATTGATCAAAGAATAGGCCGACACCAATAAATGGAACGCCGATCCCAAAACAGTAACCCACGCTGAGGATCGCCCCACGTAGCGCACTTGAACTTTGGAATGAGAGCGCTTGAACGGCACCAAGGGTTGGACCAATGCACGGTGTCCATCCCAAACCAAAGAGAAAACCTAAGAGCGGAGCTCCGAGAAGACCCGCCGTGGACTTCCATTTAGGTTTGAAGGAGCGATAGAACTTCTGGTTAAAGAGAAAGATGGTACCCATCAACATCGTGAGGACTCCGAGGATGATTTGGAGCCAGCGTGAGCCGCTCGAAATCTTGGCTCCTAGGGAGCCGAAGAGAGCGCCATAACTAATAAAAAGGACTGAGAAACCCGATACGAAGAGAATGGCACCGAGCGCGGTTCTCCCCTTGTTTTTCACATCTGTCATTCCAGCCGAGTAAGCCAAGTAGCCAGGAACTAGTGGAAGAACGCAGGGCGAGAAGAAGGAGATAAGTCCTGCAATTACGGCAACAACAAGCGCAAGGATTAGATTGCCAGATAGAACCTGGTGCACGAAGAAGTTATGCATGCGGCGGATCCTTGAGAACTTTGTCGATGAGATCACTCAATAGTGCCACGGTGACTTCACCACTCACTCGCGCTGCAACATATCCGTGCGAGTCAATAATTAGAGTTGTTGGAATTGCATTTGGTACAAGTGAGTTGCGAAATTCTGCAAGTACGGAGTCATCGGTAAAAGTGGGATACGCAATCTTGAAGCGCTTGACGAACTCGAGTGCAGATGAAATGTTATCGCGAGTCAAGATTCCCGCGAACTGCACGCCTTGTGCCTTATATTTTTGCGCAAAATCGGAGAGTAGAGGTGCCTCCGCCCGACATGGCGAACACCATGAGGCCCAGACGTTAAGAACCGTAACTTTGCCAGAGGGAAGTGTTATTGATCCATTCTCGAGCGTGGCACCTGAAATCGTCGGAGCTGGTTTGCGGTCAGCAGCTTTTACATAAATCGCAACCCCATCGCCAGAGATAAATGCATTTTGATTCGCCGTTGAAAGCCCACCACTTGAACATCCAGTCAATAAAAGTATGGATGCTAGTGAGAGTAGAAATAACTTTTTCATTTCTTCACCGGCAGGAGATGACGCGCCGGTTCGGAGTAACTCACTCCCTCGATATCGCCCGTGCTATCTAAATGAAAACTGGTGACCGAAGCCAGCGTACACTCCCGCTTTCTGGGGTCATGCATCATGCGTCTGCCTTCTACAGCAGAACGTAGAATCCAGATAGGAAGTTGATGCGATACTGAGAATGCATCTTTTCCATTCGCAGCATCTCGGGCGGCAAAGAGTGCGCGCAACATGCGTTCTACTTGCTCTTCGTAAGGCTCGCCCCATGATGGAATCCAAGGCTTAGTGAGATATCGCCATGACGCCGGATGGCGCAATACACCTGAACCCAATTCAAATTTCTGACCTTCGAAGACATTAGCTGCTTCGATTAAATTCTCATTAGTAATGATGGGTAAGCCATGGGCCTGCGCAAGTGGAGTAGCAGTCTCTTGTGCGCGCTGCAGCGGCGAAGCTAGTACAGCACCTACCTCAAATTGTTTTGACCACTCCGCAACGGTACGAGCCATCTCTTCGCCGCGCTCCGAGAGGTGCCATCCAGGCTGGCGACCGTAAAGGATTTTCTCAGGATTGAAGACTTCTCCATGTCGTAAGAAATGAATGGTGGAGGTCTTAGCAGGCATGGCGTAAGCATAAAGGGAGCCAGTCCCCACCTGCGCTATAGAAGGGTGAACCTTGGTTAGGCTAGTGATATGGCGCTCACACCGAAGCGAGTAGCTTTCTTTGATGTCGACAATACCTTGATGCGTGGCTCCTCTCTATTCTTTCTCAGCAAAGGGATGTACCAACGAGGTTTCTTCACTAGAAAAGATATCTCTAACTTTGTGATGGCTAATCTGCGCTATCGCCTCTCTGGTGTTGAGAATAAAGAGGAGATCGCGAAGATCCAAGGGGCCGCCTGTGAATTTTTTAGAGGTCACGATGCATCAATTATTGAGAAGATGGGCATCGAGGTTTACGACGAATATGTATCGCCAGCTCTCTGGCAGGGAACAATCGAAATCGCCAATAATCACCTCGATCAAAATGAAGAGGTTTGGTTAGTTACTGCCACTCCCAAAGACCTTGCCGATCTCATCGCACAACGTCTGGGCTTTACTGGTGCGCTAGGCACAGTTGCTGAGGTAAAGGATGGTGTCTACACCGGAAAATTAATTGGTCAACTTCTCCATGGACCAAATAAGGCGATCGCAGTAAAACTCTTGGCCGAGGAGCGCGGAATTGATCTAGCAAACTCCTATGCCTATTCCGATAGCCATCACGATATTCCGCTCCTACAAGCGGTAGGAAATCCACGCGCTATCAACCCAGATACTCTCTTGCAGCTCCACGCGCTGCACGAGCACTGGCCAATTTATGACTTTAGAAGAATGAGAGCCTTAAAACGGCTTGCCGCCCCGGTTCTGGGCCGGATAGTAAAACTAGCCACTCTCCTCTCCCCTTGGAGTTGGCGTCGCGGTAGGTAGCTAAACCCCAGTAATGTAGGGCAGTTATGTCTAACTCAACGATCTCCTTCACCTCCTTTGCGGAGGAGCTGCGCAACCGATCTGATGATCAGATTAAAGCGCTCTTTTCGTTGCGTCCAGATTTAATCTCTCCAGTCCCGACCGATCTCATGGCGCTTTCCGCGCGAGCGAATTCGACTCCAAGTTTGCTCCGCGCTCGTGAGACCCTCGATAAATTTAGGTTAGATATTCTCTCCGCGATCTGCTCTCTCGATGAACCTGCCCCCTTGCTGCAGATATTAAGCGTTACAAGTAAAGAGGCAATAAGCGCCGTTGAATCGATATGGGAACTCGCCTTGCTCTATAAAGATGGTGAGGGTTATCGCGTTCCCTCAAATTTGCGAACCATCATGGGAGAGAGCCCGGCAGGTCTCGGACCCAAAGGATCACGGCCCGTTGATTTTGCAATGTTGGAGCAAGCACCGAAGGGCGCACGAGAGACCCTCATGAAGATGGTCTGGGGCCCTCCTAAAGGTCAGATCGCCGACGTTAAGAAAGCACCTCCGGCAATTAAATGGTTATTAGAAAATAATTTCTTGATCCCCTTTGATTCGCAGACGGTTCTACTTCCGCGTGAAGTTGCCATGCATCTGCGCGATGGAAAGATCTTTAAAGAGTTAGTACCTACTTGTCCAGCGCTCGTTGGAGCATCGCGTAAGCAGAAAGCAGTAGATCAAGCTGCTATCGCCAATATCTCCACCTTTGTGCGCTGGGCGGAAGAGCTAGGCCACAACTGGTCAGATGAGCCGCCAACTGCACTTCGCTCCGGGGGATTAGGTGTTCGGGATTTAAGGCGCACCTCTGAACATTTAGGGATTTCCGAGGCCTGCGCTGCATTTGTTGCAGAACTGCTTTATATCGGTGGACTCATTGTCATAGATACAGATGATCAAATTCTTCCCACAAATTCCTTTGATATCTGGCTGACCAAGAGCATCGAAGAGCAGTGGCACTCTCTAGTAACGCTCTGGTTGGAGACCTCTCGAGTGAGCGGACTGATCGGCAAGAGTGAATCCAAGAACATTGCCGCACTCGGACCTGAGTTAGATCGCGGTGGAGTTTCAACGCTCAAGAGAGTCATGCTCAATGTTCTTAAAGATGACCCGGAGTTGGATCCAACTCTTGACTCGATGAACGCATCCCTGCAGTGGTTGCTCCCCACACGTGCAAACAGAGATTATGCAGAGTGGATCTTGCGCGAGGCAGAGTGGTTAGGTCTGACTGGCCAAGGTGCGCTCTCATCATTCGGAGTCGCGCTAATAACGAACGAAGAGCTCGGAATCGAGAAGGCGCTTCCTAAGCCTGTAGATCACATTCTTATTCAAGCCGACAACAGCGCAATTGCGCCTGGTCCGCTGACATTAGAACTTGCAAATTCAATTGGCACGATTGCAGATATCGAGAGCCGGGGTGGCGCAAGTGTCTACAGATTTAGCGAAGCATCCATTCGTCGTGGCCTAGATCATGGTCAAACTGGGGATCAAATAAAAGATTTCTTGAAGAAGATTTCTAAAACTCCAATGCCGCAACCCTTGGAGTACCTGATAAATGACGTTGCCAAGCGACATGGAAAACTTCGCGTCGGTAGCACCACTTCTTACATACGTTGTGAGGATGAAGGTCTGATCCAAGAGATCATCCATGATAAGCGCATTGAAAATCTTCGTCTGCGAAAGTTGGCACCGCAAGTATTGGTGAGCGATATTGATAGCGTCGAATTAATGCGAGCGCTTCGAGAATCTGGTTACCTACCAGCAGCCGAAAATGCCACTGGAGTTTTAGTAACCGCCCCGCAGGTCAGACGCGCAAAGTCCAGACCCAAGCCTCCTCGCGTCATTTCAGAGTTCACCTCCCCTAGCGAAACCCTCATTAGCGCCGCGGTTCGTGCGCTTCGCGCCGGAGAGCGTGCGAGCGCGCATAAGCCGCGTGAAGTTCCTAGAACCACGGCGAATGAGACCGTTGACCTCTTGCACCAATACATAGAGGAGCGGGCCAGCTTGACTATCGGATATGCCGATACCAATGGTGGGGTCTCCAACCGCCTGATCGATCCTCTCTCTATCTCGCTCGGCACATTGGTAGCCCGAGATCATGCAACCGGCGAGATCGCGCACTTCCGCATTCCTCGCATCACCGGCGTGAGCCCCGCCAACTAGGCTTATCCCATGACATTTCTAGCCGATCTCCGAGAGCTGGTTGAGTTCCAATCCCCCAGTGAAGACCTAGCAGCCTGCCAAGGGGTTATCGACCTGGCGGTAAAGATTGCGGCTAGGAACCACGCAGAGCCCGCTGAAGTAACCACCGCAGGTGGTCGCCCAGTTTTCTGGTGGGGAAGCAAGAACCCCCAAGTTGTGTTGCTCTGCCATCTAGACACAGTGTGGCCAATCGACTCCTACTTGCCTTTGTGGCGCGAAGAGGGCGATCAGATATTCGGCCCGGGAATTTTTGATATGAAGGCTGGGTTCTTACAGGCGATGTATGCCATTAAAGATCTCCCTGGTGCCTTTGAAAAGGTAGCCCTCGTTGGCACTACCGATGAAGAAATCGGATCTCATGCCTCGCGCGAACTAATTGAGAATTTAGCCAAGAGCGCCAAGGCAACACTGGTCTTCGAATCTTCGATCGACGACACGGTCAAGGTCGGTCGCAAAGGAACTTCGATGTACCGCATCACGGTTCACGGTCGTGCAGCACATGCGGGTCTAGAACCTGAAAAAGGTATTAACGCCACAACTGAGATCGCAAAAATAGTTTTACAAATGTCGGCGCTAGAAAATCCCGAGCATGGCACGACTGTTGTTCCGACAGTCATGCACTCTGGATCGACAACCAATACTGTCCCCGCAACTGCCACACTCGATATTGATGCGCGTTCATTCCTGTCATCGGAGTTGGTGCGAGTAGATGCTGCGATTCGATCTTTACAAGGATCTCATCCAGATGCTCGGATAGAAATCTC
>CAIMBV010000028.1 GCA_903839355.1 uncultured Actinomycetes bacterium | reverse complement strand
GTGCCGAGGCGGAGTTCAATGGTTGGACCGCCGCTCCTTATGCAACCAAGTCAGATGTAGACGCTAGTTATTCACGTCTGATAGATGCTGCGCTACGTCCCGAGCATGCGGATGCAGTAAGAATTGGTATCGCCAGTCATAACCTCTTTCACTTGACTTGGGCGATCGAAGTTGCCCGCAAACGCCACTTACTCAAGCAACTAGATATTGAGATGTTAGAGGGGATGGCTAATGCAGAGGCGCTTGCAGTGACACAATCAGGTCACCAAGTTCTTCTCTATGCACCTGTTACCCGCTCCGATGATTTTGCTTCAGCCGTCGCTTACTTGGTACGTCGCCTTGATGAAAATACCTCCGATGAAAATTATTTGAAGGCGGCATTTGATATCGGCAAAAGCGCTGCAAAGTTCGCTGAACAAAAAGCGCGCTTTGAAAGATCCGTCGCCGAGCGCCACACTATTTCAACACAATCACGCCGTCACCTAATTCATCCAGAAGTCGGAGCTGGATTCTTCAACGAGCCATCGGGTGATCCGACAGAGCCGAACTTTGTTAGCGAGGTAACTGAGAACCTTGCAAAGATTCAACTCGAGAGATCACTCAAGATCCCTCTGGTCATCGAAGGTATGGAGTTCACGACCGAGAACAAAGGTATTGGTTCAGATCCCAGCTCTGATGGAGAGCAGTGGTACACCTTTTCCGTTATTGATCGAAGCCATGTTGATAGCGCAATAAAAGTTGCTGAGAATTCAACATGGGGCAACAAGAGTGCAAATGAACGTCGAGCTATTTTGGAACAAGTTGCTACATATATGTCCACACAACGGGCCAGAAGCATTGCAGTCATGGCACGCGACGCTGGCAAGACAGTCTCTGAAGCAGATCCAGAGGTAAGCGAGGCGATTGATTTCGCCCGCTTCTACGCTTCGACAATTGATGATGAGAAGAGCACACCGATCGGGACCGTTCTCGTCATCCCGCCATGGAACTTCCCTTATGCGATTCCCGCAGGCGGTCTCTTCGCTGCACTTGCAGCAGGAAATCCCGTGCTCTTTAAACCTGCACCAGAGACAGTGGCAACTGCGTGGGAGTTAGCGCAGCAATTGTGGGATGCGGGAATTCCTTATGATGCTTTGCAATTCCTACCTAGCTTGGATGATGAAAATGGTCAGTACCTTGTTACTCACCCTTCGGTAAAAGCTCTGATACTCACCGGAGCATTCGATACCGCAAATATGTTTGTGCAATGGCGCAACGATCTCAACTTGTTAGCCGAGACGAGCGGAAAGAATGCACTCGTCATCACCGCCTGTGCCGATATTGACGCGGCAGTCAAAGATCTAGTCCAGTCGGCCTTTGGTCACGCTGGACAGAAATGTTCAGCTGCAAGCCTCGGAATCATCATTGAAAGTATTTACAAGGATCCAGCCTTTACGCGCCAACTCATCGATGACGTCTCTAGTCTCAAAGTAGGAGCTGGCTATCACTTCAGCACCTCGGTAGGCCCCATCATCCGACCACCAGATGGCAACCTCTCGCACGCCCTGCATCATTTGGAACCCGGTGAAAGTTGGTTGCTTGAACCTGAACAGCTCGATCACTCCGGACACCTTTGGCGCCCGGGAATTAAAGTTGGTGTAAAGCCTGGCTCATGGAGCCATCGCAATGAGTGGTTTGGTCCAGTGCTCGCTCTGATGGTTGCACCTAATTTGAAGACGGCGGTGCAGTGGCAGAACGCCACCGACTTTGGACTTACAGCAGGTATCCATTCACTCGACCCTGTTGAACTCGATTACTGGATGGAGAATGTTGAGGCAGGCAACCTTTACATCAATCGCAGTATTACTGGCGCGATTGTCAATCGACAACCATTTGGCGGCTGGAAGCGCAGTAGCGTCGGAGCAACTGCTAAAGCCGGCGGCCATCATTACGTGAATTCGCTTCGCAATTGGGCTCCCATTCAACATCTTGATCTCGCCAAGCGCAGCGCTACAAAGTGGTGGAACGAAGTTGGCTCACAAGCTATCGATCACACTGGGCT
>CAIMBV010000027.1 GCA_903839355.1 uncultured Actinomycetes bacterium | reverse complement strand
GTATCAGGAGAGCTTCCTAAAACTGAGCGGCAGCAAAGTCTCTGACGTGTCGGACCGTTCGGGAAACTCTGACGAGCAAGCCACTAGGAGTCCCAATAAGGTGCCGGCGAATCCTCTGAAGCAGAGCTTCACATGCCAGTCTAAGTTCCAGTCAAACATCGAAAGCGAGCAAAAAGTGTTGGACCTATTAGATGCCTTGG
The DNA here is from genome assembly GCA_903839355.1 of uncultured Actinomycetes bacterium. Taxonomy (GTDB): domain Bacteria; phylum Actinomycetota; class Actinomycetes; order Nanopelagicales; family Nanopelagicaceae; genus PALSA-747. Next base: position 2,343 of record CAIMBV010000027.1, on the reverse strand, counting down.
AGCATGACCAGGACAAGTTTTCCAACCATCTGAAATCCTTCGAAGAGTACTTCTTTGTCGAAAAGCCCCTACTAAGCACGAACTACATCAAACGTCTCCTATTCGGCGATGGCTATAAGCAACGGGGGTTGTTCCAGCACATAAAAGACGTGGAGGCTTAGTCATTACCGGCGGTGAATTTGCTTAGCTTCATGGGCCGGCTCTTAGACTACCGAAGGAACCACTAAATCGAACAATTCCGCAAGATATATACCCAGTGCGACTTAAAGTTCATCAATGAGCTGTAACTAGAGCGCTATCTCGCTAATCCGAACAGTCGTGATGGCGCGCTGTATGTTATTCACGAGTATCTGAACAGCGGTATATCTCCTGGCAAAGTACTGATCAGTCCCGACAGCTAGGTGCTATATGAGCGATGGGCCAAGCAAAAATAGGCTTAGTAAAAGTCATACTAGAATAGCAGCACGTCCCCGTGCTTCCGCCAGGATAAGGGCAGCAAACCTGGCCTACTTAGGAAGCAGTCTTCATTCTTGATAGAAAACACGGTGAAGAGAAATAACAAGTCGTTTATAGACTTCCCCAGTGATGAGCACTCCCAAAAGGGCACTCAAAGATAGACCGTACTCAAGACATAGAAATCGGCCAATCATCTCCTATCTAGTGAAGGCTAAGGAGGGGCTTTTAGTGGGCTGAGTAGAGTTGTCAGTAATCCTGGCATGGCTAACAAATCTACTGATCAAAATTATTCGAAAATTGTACCGAGGAAGATAAGCAGGCCGGATGACTTTGGAGACCTCTCGACCCCCACAAGAGGAGGAGAGGACAACCAAGAAGAAGATCCCGACTCCGGCGACGAATTCCAGAAGCAGCAGCTGGAAGCACGGCTCTCCCGGCAAAAGCATGAAATCAACATTAGAAAAGTGACTGCCGATTTCAATAACTTTTACCTAGAGCCGAAGAAGTCAAGTCTCGGCATGGACCCTATTCCACCTAAAGATGTTTAAGAGGAGGAGAAGGTAAGGAGTCCGGAGTTCGCAGGGCAAGAGTAAAACCTGTACGAAGAGTTCCACATCAATGTTGAGCGGAGGGAGTCCTTCGCGGTGGAGTGTGAGCAGGAGATCAGGGACGTGCTGATTAGCGAGGTCATCAAGAAGGTATCCAGGATATACTCGGTGCAGTTCCATAACATCGAAAGCGAAGAGATCTTCGGGAAGATCGTTAGCTTCAAGTTGGACCAGGGTCTCTTGGGGCCAGGAATAGGCTCCAAGGACATCTCTATCTCCGAACTGCGAAAGATGCTTGAGAGTTGCAGCGTAAATGATGAATTAACGCTCGGAGCCTTCAAGATGATCGTCAAAGAACGCTTGGGCCCCTAGCAGTGCATCGTCGACATCGAATATTAATAGGACGATATGTATAACACGCTGCGCTCAATCATTGTATCCTATGCAGAGATCGGAAACCAAGCCTATATTACGCTATTCCCCCTAGATGAAGAAGAGGCAAAGTCCGTTGGCAGCAGCGAGGCACAGTCTCACATCTCTTTCAACTAGTTTTTCGTTGTGAACCAAGAGTTGAAATTCAAAAAGCCCTCATTCGATCAGAGTCTAAGATATCCCGGCCCCTTAGGGAGAGGAAACCTATTACAGAGAAGCATGACCATCGCCCAGCATCCGTCCTAGACGACTGCTTCCTCGTCAAACATCGCAAAAGGCAGTGGAGCCTCCCTAATGAACATCAAGGGTAGTGGCGCCTCCTTGTTCAACATGTAGCAGCACCTATTCTAGACCTCTGCCGCGAAAGACCTTGCCGCTTAGAACTACAAAGACCCCCAGCAGGTGACAGCCATCCACAAAAAGAGCGCAGACATGGCTTGCAACCCTTCCAACTCTGAAAGCCTCACTCTCTCGCCCGTACAGAAGAACCAGAGCTAGTCAAACTTACTGCAGCCTCAGAGTGAGCGCTTCAGAAAGAGGACTCATGAACCGGGTGAGAGCAGTCCCACCTTCAACAAAGATATGAGCGACCAGGGTGAAAAGGTCTTAGCTGGTGGTCCCTGCTAACCCTCGGAGGAAGGAAGCAGCTCTCAGCAAGAGTCGCCTGACCCGATAACGGTTGGAAAAGTCAATATAACACTAAAGATATCTGAGGATGAGTACCTGGCTAAGTTGGTCCTTGAAATGCTCAGCAATCTTGAAAAGGAGACCATCCTCAGGCAAATGCAGTGAGTCTTATCCTCGCCTTCTATCAATGAGCAAACCTCCCTAAAGGGTCTTCTTTATATGCTTCTATATTCGAAACAGAATGGGGTTGTGGGGTTTTGGGGTTTTGGGGTTTTGGGGT
>CAIMBV010000026.1 GCA_903839355.1 uncultured Actinomycetes bacterium | reverse complement strand
GGCTTTTCGATGAGTGCATGTACTCCGGCCTCAGCTAGTGCCAGCGCTAGATCTTCGTGAAAAGCAGTCGGTGCAGCAACCATTGCATAATCAATACCGAGAGCAATCAACTCTTCAACTTGAGCTACAAGTGGACGAGAACCAGCAACTCCATGTGGATCTCCCATTGGGTCACAGACTCCGACAAGTTCAACGCCGTCGAGTGATCCAAGAACTCGAGCATGGTGGCGACCCATCATGCCTAGGCCGACTAGACCAGCCCGCAATTTCTTCTCAGCCATGTGATCTACTCGCTTAGATTCGGGTTACAACGTCATTGACGACGCTAACAATTTGTTCTAGCTCGGATTGAGTTAATGATGGGTGAACCGGAATTGAGATAACTTCCTTGACCAACTCTTCGGTGACAGGAAGATCATGGACAGAGTTGAAAGATGGCAGACGATGAATTGGGGTTGGGTAGTAAACATCGCAACCTACTCCGCCAGCCTTGATGAGTTCGATTGCCTTGTCGCGAGCCTCGCTGGTGGCACCCGCTAAACGGATTGTGTACTGGTGGTAGGAGTGCTCACTTCCTGGGCGAACGTATGGTGTGACAACTCCTTTTAGGTTTGCATCAAGGTAGGCGGCGTTTTGGCGACGTGTAGCTGTCCAGGCCTCAACCTTTGTAACCTGGACGCGTCCGATGGCGGCATGGATATCGGTCATTCGGTTGTTAAAGCCAACGATTTCGTTCTGATAGCGAACGACTCCGCCTTGGTTACGCAACATTCGGCACTGATGTTCTACATCAGCATCGTTGGTAACGATCATTCCGCCTTCGCCTGAAGTCATATTTTTAGTTGGATAGAAGGAGAAGGAGGCAACGATTCCCCATTCACCTGCCATACGACCATTAAGAGATGCAAGGTGAGCTTGCGCTGCATCTTCGAAGATAGCCAGGCCATGCTTTTGGCCAATTGCTTCGAAGCGGTCCATATCTGCCATATGTCCATAAAGGTGTACCGGCATGATTGCCTTGGTGCGTGGAGTAATGAGTGATTCGACATGGTCAGGGTCGAGGTTGAAGGTCTTGGGATCGATATCACCAAACACTGGGACCGCACCTGCAAGTGCAACGGAGTTAGCAGTTGCCGCGAACGAGAATGAAGGGACGATGACTTCATCACCCGGCTTGATTCCTGCAGCCAAGAAACCGAGATGAAGTGCTGAAGTGCCTGAGTTAACGGCGATGCAACGGCGACCACCGACAAAGCGAGCGAACTCTTCTTCAAAGGCCTTTACCTCTGGACCTTGTGCCATCATTCCACTGCGTAGCACGCGATCTACCGCTGCACGCTCTTCGTCTCCGATGATTGGACGGGCTGCTGGAATCAATTGACTCTCTTCTCCACTAGTTACTTAGACCTGTCGGTCCCTTTTAGTTTTCTTCAGATTTACTACTTTTAAGCTTTAGTTATCTTGAGTTCTGCTTTATTTCTTCTCTTCAGTTCTGCTTTATTTAATTCTGTTTTCAAACTTTTCTTTTATTCCAGTTTTTCTTTCCTGACTTATATCCCTGTCTCACTGATACCTAATGCACTTTTCCCATTTCACTCAGCTACAAGTTCATTCTCTGAGATCTCGCGATAAAAACTTTGATCCTGAGGGCATTGGAATCGGCCTCCACCTAGGTCTATGAGTGGAATTCCAGCCTTGCCTACCCAGCGAATTCGCTTCGCCGGAACACCGACCACCAGCGCATAGTCCGGCACATCTTTTGTTACAACTGCTCCAGCTGCAACCAGGGCCCATTTACCAATGGTGACTGGAGCGATGCAGACAGCTCGTGCCCCAATGCTGGCGCCATCATGGATCGTTACTCCGACAGCCTCCCAATCGCTACCACTCTTGAGGGAGAGATCGGTATTGACCGCCCTAGGGAATTGGTCGTTGGTCAAAACTGCAGCTGGGCCGATAAAGACTCCATTGCCAAGTTGGGCAGGTTCATAGACCAGCGCATAATTTTGGACTTTGCAGTTGTTGCCGAGAGTCACACCGCTTCCGATGTACGCGCCACGGCCAATAATGCAGTTGGAGCCAAGGACAACTCCGTCGCGAATTTGGGCGAGATGCCAGATCGAACTGCCATCCCCAAGAGTTGCAGAAGCATCCACATCCGCACTTGGAAGGATCCTTACAGCCATAAATGGAAGTCTAGCGGGTCAACTTCGTCATCTCGGCGGCAAAAATCGCGTATTCCCGCTCACTATCGAGGTTCTCGGAAGCCCATTTTGCGCCCTGACTTCGCAACTTATCTAATTCTTCGGGGTTTACTTGCCAGCTCTTGAGACGCTCCGCCACCCCTTCGGGTGTCGACTCGATTGCACCGGAATTACTAGCCGATATGAGTTCGATACAGCGGGGAAGCGGAGTAGAGATCGTTGCTAATCCGACCGTCATGTACTCATAAAGTTTGGAGGGAACGGCCTCTATAAAGGCCGGAGTGCTTTCTAAGAGTGAGAGTCCAACCCACGCACCAGCAGCAAATTTCCAAGATTCCTGTGGCGCCAACTTTCCATGAAAGCGCGCACGAGTTTGGTTTGGATCATGAGATCGCAACCATTGATCAACGAACTCTTGATCGCTACTTGCAACACCGCCAACAAAATCAAAATCCCAATCGGTTGCTAACTCTGCAACACGCAACATGTCATGCAAGCCGCGACTCTTCCGTAAATCTCCAATGTAAATCGCTCTAGGAGTTGAACTACGCTCGCCACTCAACGTAAGGAGAGAGACATCTGGAAGGTTGCGAACAACCAGTCGATTTCTGGCATCGAATGGTGGGACCTGAACATCTGCAACCGTGGTGAGATCTGCGCGTCTGGCAAACCACAGCGCCGATTTTGTATCGCTCTTTGCGATCCAACCAACGATGCCGAAATATCTTTTGGTCCATGCTCGATCATTGAGCAGACGCAGATAATCTTCGAAAAAATCGACTGCCAATTTTCTTCTCAATAATTTAGCGATTGCAAAGCACGGGGCTATTGCCTCTGGTGAGATTGCATAGATAACTCGTCCCTTTGAGCGAAAGACAAAATATCGAGATCGGAAGTAACGAGGTCCAAGCGAACTTGCCTTCCAATGCGCTTTAAAGAAAGGTTTGCGAATAAATAATTTGGAATCTGGTGAAGGCGCATCCTTAATTTCGCCAGGAGCAAAAATTTCAACGCGCAATCCAGCGCGAAGTAAGGCTCGCGTTAAGCGATGCAATCGGGCATCAGCAAGACTGGCTCCCGAAGATATGATCGAGATATCGATTTTCTGCGACATCTGAT
>CAIMBV010000025.1 GCA_903839355.1 uncultured Actinomycetes bacterium | reverse complement strand
GTGGTGCTTTCTACGATGGCGTTGGTGCGATTCGCGATGTATTGCAGAATCACTTGCTACAGGTACTCGCGCTCATCGCGATGGAACCACCATCAGATCTAACCTCCAGCACGATGGAAGACGAGAAACTTAAAGTCTTTAGAGCGATCGCGGCGCTTAAGCCAGAGAATGTAATTCGCGGTCAATATGTCGGCTATCTTGATGAGGCAGGCGTTGCTCCTAAATCTACGACAGAGACCTACGTCGCAGCCACGATGTATGTTGATAACTGGCGTTGGTCGGGCGTGCCGTTCTACCTACGCACTGGAAAGAATCTCCAAGAGACTACCTTGGAAGTCATTATCGAATTTAAGCAACCGCCACGCTTGTTGTTTGCAGAGAGCCAAGAAGGTTCAGCCAACTTACTTCGCTTCCGTCTTGGAAAGAATGATGGCGTAGATATTGAACTTCAGGCTAAGTCGCCGGGCGATCATCTCACCACAGAACCAGTTAAATTGACGGTTAACTTCGCAGCTGCACTTGGCGATCGACAAGAGGCATACGAACGCCTCCTACGCGCTGCTATGGCGGGCGACCACATGCGCTTTACACATATCGACTCAGTACTTGAGACCTGGAGAATTGTGGAGGGCATCATTAATAATGAGCCGCATCTCTCACCATACTTCAAGGGAACTTGGGGACCTGAGCGCGCGGATGAGCTACCTCATCACGGGTGGTTAGAGCTCTAAATAATTTCTTTGGTGATACCAAAGGCGGCGTAGGCGATTCCATCAATCGCAACTACAAAGAGATCAGGGTTGCTCGTCGCTGCATTGGCAATTGAACTACTCAACGGCGTTGTCACTCGAGCAACGACCGATGCTGACCCGATCAACACAGTGCGCTTAATCTCGCCATCTTGAATTCGACCACTAAATCCTCGCTCGGCGCTAAATGCGTAATCGCTTACCGACAAAAGGTTCGCGCCGCGCTCCTGAAAAAACTCTTGGGCAGCAATATCCGCAGGGGAGTGGGCCCTTGAGAGGATAGATAAAATTGCCGAATTGATGAATTGGGCTGGAAGTTCGGTGTTCTTCGCTCCTGCTTCAGGATTTGTTTCGCAGATATATCCAACGACCGAGTAGACCTCTTGCGGTGCAGGTGGAGGAGTTACCTCAACTTGCTTAAAAACTTTCTTCTTGCCGAACCAGAGGAACTTCATGAATTAAGCGCCTTTAAGAAAGCTTCATGGAGCAGACCATTGCTTGATACTCCGTTACCACCGTGAGCACCGAGATTGCCATCCAAGTTTGTAAATGAACCGCCTGCTTCGCGAACGACGATATCTAGCGCCGCCATATCCCAGAGCGCGAGGACAGGCTCAACTGCGATATCGACCGCGCCTTCAGCGACCAACATATGCGACCAGAAATCACCGAGTCCACGAGTGCGCCAGATATCTTCCTGCAATTGCAACATGGCAGATTTGCGTGAACCCCATCCAACGAGATCGGAGTACGAGAGCGAGGCATCTTTAAGATCTCGCACCTGAGAGACATGGATCTGCTTGGCAGCCCCACCGTTCTCACTGACAAATGCTCCGCCGCCTAGAGATGCAAACCAGCGGCGATAAAGGGCTGGTGAACTCACGACACCCACAACAACCTCCCCATCAGGATTGCAGAGCCCGATCAATGTTGCCCAGGTGGGAATTCCACGCAAGAAATTCTTGGTGCCATCAATCGGATCGATCACCCAGTAGTACTTGTCACCAGTGAGATCAGGTGTTCCGAACTCTTCACCCACGATTAGGTCATCTGGACGTTCTACGGCCAAGATCTGGCGAATTTTGGTTTCCACCGCCTTATCCGCGTCCGTGACTGGAGTTAGGTCTGGCTTTGTCTCAATAACTAGGTCGAGTGATTGGTAGCGATCCTTAGAGATAGCATCTGCTGCATCTGCTAGTCGCTGGGCTAATTGTAGGTCTGCGGTGAGATCTCTCATGAGTTCAGTTTACCTTCGCGTAGTAGCCCACGCAGATTTGCTAACCGCGCGAGAGAGTTGGGATCTGTAATCATCGAGTTGAGGGCACATCCCTCTTCATCATGTGAGCAGTTTCGGGGGCAATGTTCAATAGCTTCGGCGAATTCACTAAATGCACCAATGACGCGATCTCGTTCGACATGGGCCAGTCCAAAGGAGCGGACCCCAGGTGTGTCGATGATCCATCCGGAGTTGTCATTTAAAGGAAGTGCGATTGCACTCGAAGAGGTATGCCTGCCTCGGCCAGTTACGTCATTGACATCGCCGGTCGCCCGATGCGCGCTCTCTACGAGAGCATTTACCAATGTGGATTTTCCGACACCAGAATGACCGAGGAGCACAGTTCGTTTTCCAGCAAGAATGGTGCGCAACGCAGTGAGATCTGCTCCTCGTTGAATTTGGAGCGACTGCACATCCAGATCTTTGTATGCGGAGAGGAACTCAGTGGGATCAGCGAGATCGCATTTGGTCATGATGATGATTGGTGTGATGCGTTGATCAAAGGCAACCACGAGAGCGCGATCTACAAAACCATGGCGCGGCTCTGGATTGGCAGCAGCGAGAACGATTCCTAATTGATCCACGTTGGAGACGATCATGCGCTCCATGCCTGCATCATCTTCGACGGTGCGGGTGAGTTCATTACGGCGTGGCTCAACAGCGACGATACGCGCCAAGGTATCTACCTTGCCCGAGGTATCCCCAACGATTCGGACGATATCCCCAACAACTACTGATTTTTTACCAAGTTCTCGTGCCTTCATCGCTGTGACGACGATCCCGGTGGCTTCGATTAAGGCTGTGCTGCGGCCGCGATCAACCGCAATAATTCGAGCTAATTCTGCTTGCGAGTAATCGGGGCGATCTTTTGTGCGCGGACGCGATGAGCGTTTCGGACGAATCCGAACATCATCCTCATCTAGTTCGCGAGCGGTCATCGACTTCCGTTCAAAAGTTCGCTCCAGGCTCCAGGAAAATCGGGGAGCGTCTTGCGAGTGGTCTCAATATTTTCAACTTCAATATCTGGAACGCGTAGGCCGATCATGGCACCAGCGGTTGCTATGCGATGATCATCGTAGGTATGAAAAACTCCGCCATGCAGTGGACGCGGAATTATGCGTAGCGCTGATGGCTCTTCAATTACTTCTCCACCAAGGTTATTAATCTCTATCGCCAGCGCCGCTAAGCGATCAGTCTCGTGGGTACGCAGATGTGCAATTCCACGTAAATACGAGGGCGAATCGGCAAAGACACAGAGCGCTGCGATTGAAGGAGTGAGTTCTCCAACATCATGTAAATCTATATCGATGCCATGAATCTGATCTCCAGTGATTGCCAGATCATTTCCACGGAACTCCACGCGCGCGCCCATCTGTGTAAAGATCTCGCGTAAGTCATCACCTGGTTGTGTGGTGGAGTGTGGCCAATCTCGAATCACGACGGTTCCACCGCTGATCATCGCGGCGCCCATAAACGGAGCTGCATTAGAGAGGTCAGGTTCAATAACTTGATCAGCTCCATGCATAACAGTGGGCTTGACGCTCCACTCGTTATCGCCGACTGTGACCTCGACGCCTTTTTCGCGCAACATTGCAATGGTCATCTCGATATGAGGAAGTGAGGGGAGCGAAGCTCCAACGTGCTTAACCGTGATTCCCTCTTTTGTCGCGGGGGCAACAAGCAAAAGGGCTGAGATAAATTGGCTCGATAGAGTGGCGTCGACTTCAACAGTGCCACCTCTAAGTTGGCCATTGGCGTTGATGGTCATCGGCAACGAATAGCGGGAGCCGTGTTCGATGCTCACTCCAAGGGATTCCAGAGCCTTGATAACAGGCCCAAGCGGACGCTCGTGGGAGCGGGCATCTCCATCAAAGTGGATGATCCCCTTGGCCATGGCGGCAACTGGTGGCAGAAAGCGCATAACGGTTCCGGCGTTACCGACATCGATAGAAGCAGGTCCATACAACGTGCCAGGAGTGATGGTCAGATCGCCATTGGCATCCTCTGCAATCCCGACACCGATCGCTTTGAGACCAGCGATCATGAGAGCTGAGTCGCGGGAGTGGAGCGGGCGACGAAGAATCGAAGGTGAATCGCAGAGCGCGGCCAAGATCAGCGCTCGGTTGGTCACCGATTTAGAGCCCGGAATCGTCAAGGTCGCCTCAACCGGAGTGTTCCCTCGGTAAGGGGCGAGCCAGTGATTCGTCATATCGCAAGCCTACCTGAGATACCTTTACGCTCATGTGCGGTCGTTATGCTCTCAACGCAAGCCAAGATGAGCTGATGGATGCCTTCGAAATTTCAACGGATTACGCCGGGCCCATCTTGCCGGCAGATTGGAATATCACTCCGACCCGCGAAATATATGTGGTCCGCGATAATCGCGAGGGGATGCGAGAACTCGCCACGCTCTCATGGGGTCTGATTGCACCATGGTCAGATAATCCGCAGGATGCACTGCGCTCGCAATCGCAGGCGATCAATGCTCGCACTGAAACGGTGCATGAGAAACCAACATTTAAGAACGCATTTCATCAACGTCGTTGTCTAATTCCGGCATCTGGTTACTACGAATGGGCGACTGAACTTGGTCCTTACTCGACCAAACAACCATTCTTCATTCATGGCAAAGGACTGATCGCATTTGCAGGTATTTGGGATAGGTGGCGCGCTCCCGATGGGAGCTATCAAGAGAGCGCGGCGATCATTACGCGACCGGCTGTTGAGTTTCTAGCCACAGTGCACCATCGCATGCCGACCTTCTTGCCCAAAGAACGATGGAGCGACTGGCTTGATCCCCAAGTGACATCCACTCATGAGATCCGCGCATTGATGGCGGTGGAGCATCCTGCCGAGGGTTTGTCGGCGTATCCCGTCTCATCAAGGGTCAATTCGACCGCCAATAATGGACCTGCGCTGATTGAACCGATCGAATTAGGGGAGCCAGAGACCCTCTTCTAGTGGCCTCCTAGCTCATATGGGAATAAAGGGTTCGCTCAGGCGGTTCTCACCGTGTGGGAGTAGCCTTGGCCGTCATGGACGCCACTGATTCAGAGCTTGCGGTTGTAGACCGGGCCGCGGAGAGTGCTGCCCAGAAGAAGGCGCGATTTGAGCGTGATGCCCTCCAATTCACAAATCAGCTCTACGCCGCAGCCTTGCGCTACACCAAAGATCCACACGACGCCCAGGATCTAGTTCAAGATACCTATGCCAAAGCTTTCGTCTCCTTTCACCAATTTGAACCAGGTACCAACCTCAAGGCTTGGTTGTACCGAATCCTCACCACAACCTTTATCAATACCTACCGCAAGGATCAACGTCGTCCGCAGATCAGCGATGGGGAACTAGAGGATTGGCAGATCTATGACGCTGCCAGCCACACCAGTGACCAGGGGCGCTCTGCCGAAGATGTAGCCCTTGATGGGATCGCAGATTTAGATGTCCGAGCAGCGCTTGCCGCAATGCCAGAAGATTTCCGGTTGGTGGTCTACCTCGCCGATGTCGAAGGCTTCTCCTATAAGGAGATTGCCGAGATCGTTGGCGTTCCTTCCGGCACCGTGATGTCGAGATTGCACCGCGGCCGTAAGTTGCTTCGGGCCTCACTTGCAGATTACGCCAAAGAGCGAGGATTTAATCGTGGAGGGGGCGATCATGAATAACATGAATCAGATTCCTTGCGATCAGGTGCTCCAAAGTTTGTTGCTCTTCATCGATCACGAGTTGCCATCTGACCAGGAATACCAGATCTTCCAATTCCATTTCCAGGAGTGTCCAGACTGCAATGAGGTAATGGCCCATGAGAGTGCGGCGCTCGCCTTCATGCAGAATCTGCTTCGCAGTAGTTGCAACGAAGAGGCTCCCCAAGATCTTCACGAACGCATCAGGCAGCAGACCGAGGCGCTGGCAGGCCAGTCCCAAGTTGAGTTCTTCTCCTCCTCAACTACGACAATTACCAACTTCAGCTTTGATGGGACAACCTCGATCCAAGTGACTCAAGAGTTCACCCACGAGATTCGCCACGACTTTACTGAAGGCGAATAACTCCACTTATTTAAGCGCGCATCCATTAAGTTTTAGGTATGCAAGCGGAGCAATTACTCGGTTCAGTGGGGATGGCCTCACTCACTGTCCGTCCGCTCGACACTGGGGTCGCGCAAGGGCTAAATGACTTGCCGGTGCTCGCTGCAAACTCTGCTCTTAATGTAATTGAATCGGCCTGTAGCGCCGCCATCGCAGAATTTTTTGAGACCGGTGAGACCTCATTCACCATTGGGGCTGCGATTCAAATGCGTGGTGCGGTTTCCATCGGGGGAGAGATTCGCGCTCTCGTTAAAGCAACTGAATTTGAAGATAACACTCTGACCTTTGAGTGCGAAGTTCATCAAGATCAACGAATAATCGCCGTCGCACAAGTGCAACGGCGATTAGTAGATCGTGTCTCATTTATGGCGCGCAGCGCTGCAGAGAATCTGCCTCGCAATAGCGCCGCAAGCTAATTCGCTTAAGCCTTCTTAGTAGCCCAGAATATCTCTGCGATCTCATCGATCTTTGCGAGCAACTTGTCTGCAACTGCTACATCGGTTGAACCCTTGGTTCCGCCAGCGCCTGCGAGCTTTGTTGCCTCGTTGAAGAGTGAGTTGAGTTGTGGGTATGCCTCAAAGTGTGGGGCCTTGAAGTAGTCGGTCCAGAGAACCCAGAGGTGGTGCTTGACGAGTTCTGAACGCTCTTCCTTTACCGCGATAGCGCGAGCTTGGAAAACTGGATCGCTGCTGGCATGGTACTTCTCAATTGAAGCTTTAACAGATTGTGCCTCGATCTTGGCCTGTGCTGGATCGTAGATACCGCATGGCAGATCGCAGTGGGCATATCCAACGAGTGTTGGCTTGAACATAGATGCTCCTTCTTCAATAAAGATTGGTTGGTCCTGTGTGTCAGACTACTACTCTCATGGCACGCCTTCCATTTAGAGCTTTTCGAACTATCGCCGTCAGCGGCTCATCCATGAGCCCTACCTTTAACGATGGTGATTGGCTCCTCTTCCGATCCCTTAGCCGGGCAAGCGCAAAGCAGATGCAACACCTTCTCGACAAGGTCGTAGTCATTGAACGAGAAAGTTATCCAAGAGTTCATCTAATAAAGCGCGTTACGCGGATAGACGGTAACGGGATCTGGGTTGAAGGCGACAACAAAGAGGCAAGTACCGATTCACGAAACTGGGGTGCGCTCACCTCTGATGAGATCCTCGGTGTCGTGCTACTTCGCTACAAGAGAGCGCGTATTAGCGCGTAAATGCCTCGGTAATCAAGGCATGCTGCTCTTCCTCATGCAGGTGGTGTGAACCCGTTGCAGGGCTTGCAGTTGCACGACGAGATACTCGACGCAAGGTGCGACCCTCAAGAGCCTCAAGAGTATTGAGAGCAACAAAAGGATATGGACCTTGGTTGGCAGGCTCATCTTGTACCCATAGCAGGTTGGCATTTGGATGCTTGTTTGCAACCGCCATGAACTCTGCAATAGGGAATGGATAGAGCTGTTCGACACGAACGATGGCTGTGCTGGTCTCACCGAGCTTGGCGCGTTCTGCAACAAGATCCCAATAGATCTTTCCGGAGCAGTAGATAACGCGTGATGCGTTGGTAACCGTTGGATCATCAATCAAGGTCTTAAATGTTCCTGATGTGAAATCAGCCAATCCAGATGCCGCGGCCTTGAGGCGCAACATCGACTTTGGTTCAAAGACAATGAGTGGACGACGGGCAGCGTTCTTCATGTGCCAACGAAGTAAGTGGAAGTACGAAGCTGGTGTGCTTGGTTGAGCTACGGTCATATTCTGCTCTGCGCACAGAGCTAAGTAACGTTCGATACGCGCAGAGGAGTGATCAGGTCCTTGACCTTCATATCCATGAGGCAAGAGCAGAACTACTGATGAACGCTCACCCCACTTTTGAAGTGCGCTTGATACAAACTCATCAACGATTGATTGTGCACCGTTAGCGAAATCACCGAACTGCGCCTCCCAGAGAACGAGTGCGTTGTCGCGCTCGACTGAGTACCCGTACTCAAATCCCATTGCTGCATATTCAGAGAGCAATGAGTCAAAGACGAAGAATTGATTGTCGTCGTTGATCAAACCGCGAAGTGGGAACCAATCTCCACCTGTGTTCTGATCGACGATGACCGCATGGCGGTTAGAGAAGGTACCGCGACGAACATCTTGACCAGCAAGGCGAATTGGATGACCTTCGAGCAGGAGAGAACCAAAGGCGAACATCTCACCGGCAGCCCAGTCGACAGTTCCCTCATCGAGCATCTCGTTGCGCTTGGCAAGTTGTGGAGCCAGACGTGGATGGACCACGAAGCCTTCAGGTGTTGCGATCTGAGTTGCCGCAATTTTGCGTAAGGTAGCTTCGTCAACGCCCGTATTTACCTGATCTGGGGGAGTGACTACTGGTGCATGGTTTGCAGATGGTGCTGGTTCGACATTGTGAACCGCTGCATACACCGCATCGAGTTGGGCCTGGTAATCGCGAAGTACTTCCTCGGCCTCTTCGACGGTGATATCACCACGTCCAATGAGTGCTTCGGTATACAACTTACGTGTGCTGCGCTTGGCATCAATGAGTTTGTACATCATTGGCTGAGTGAAGCTTGGCTCATCGCCCTCGTTGTGTCCGCGGCGGCGGTAGCAGACCATGTCGATGACAACATCTTTGTGGAACTCTTGACGATATTCGAAGGCGAGTCGAGCTACGCGAACAACTGACTCTGGATCATCACCATTAACGTGAAAGACCGGAGCCTGAATCATCTTGGCGATATCAGTTGAGTAGGTTGATGAACGTGCTGCGTGAGGTGATGTTGTGAACCCAACTTGGTTATTTACAACGATATGAATCGTTCCACCTGTTCGATATCCCTTGAGTTGAGACAAGTTCAAAGTCTCTGAGACAACGCCCTGACCAGCAAAAGCGGCATCGCCGTGAACAAGAATTGGGAGAACGTTATAAGCCTCGTGAACTCCATTGATATCTTGCTTGGCGCGCACAATTCCTTCGAGCACTGGGTTAACAGCCTCTAAGTGCGATGGGTTTGCGGCAAGATAGATCTTGGTGGTTTCACCAGAGTCGGCCTTGAAGACTCCTTGAGTACCGAGGTGATATTTAACGTCACC
>CAIMBV010000024.1 GCA_903839355.1 uncultured Actinomycetes bacterium | reverse complement strand
GAGATGAACTTACGAAGTGTTGCGATGTCCTTATAGTCAATATAAGAGACTTTCTGTTGGCAGAAAGAACATGGCTTCTTCTTAAATTTCTTTAAAGCCGCAGCCGACATCTTCGGCGCGACCTTCTTTGGTTTTAATGTCTTGTTACTTCTTGCTCCCACTGTGGTGCTCCTTTAAGAGGGCCCTGTTTATTAAACAGGAATGGTTGGTTTCTAGTTATGTAAGTTCTAATTAATTAGAACGGAGGCTGATCATCTGATGCTCCTGTTGCCCAACCGCCGCCAACTGGGGCTGCTGACCAAGGATCATCTGATGATGCAGTTTCAGATGTAGCGGTGAAGCCGCCGGAACCCGCGCCGCGGGTGGTCTTTGTAACCTTTGCAGTTGCGTTGCGAAGTGATGGACCTACTTCGTCAACCTCAACCTCAAAAACGGTGCGCTTCTCGCCTTCTTTAGTTTCATAAGAGCGTTGCTTGAGACGTCCTGAGACAATTACTCGCATTCCGCGAGTCAATGACTCTGCGACATTCTCCGCAGCCTGACGCCAGATTTGGCAGTTAAGAAAGAGGCTATCGCCATCTTTCCACTCGTTCGTTGCCTTATCGAGATAACGAGGAGTTGATGCAACGGTGAACTTTGCAACTGCAGCACCTGATGGTGTGAAGCGCAGTTCAGGATCGCTTGTTAAGTTACCGATCATTGTGATTGTTGTATCGCCAGCTGCCATTTTTCTCTCGCTTAATTAACTGTTATCTGATTATGAATTGAGTTGATCTGGACGAACGACCTTGGTGCGAAGCACCGCTTCGTTCAAATTGAGTTGACGATCAAGTTCTTTGATCGCATCTGGACCACAGTGCAGATCAGCAACAGCGTAGATTCCTTCGGCCTTTTTATTGATTTCGAAGGTCATGCGACGGCGGCCCCAAATATCGAGCTTGTCGACGGTTCCACCACTGTCTTTGATGATCTTGAGGTATGTCTCAAGACTTGGTGCGACTGTGCGTTCTTCTAGGTCAGGATCGAGAATGACCATGATTTCATAATGACGCATGCGTTAACCCCACCTCCTCTGGACTAAAGCGGCCGTGGGATTTCCACGGCAGGAGGGTTACTGCTCCTTCAGTGAAAAGGACGGGTGCCCTGAACCTGTAGGAAGGGTAAGCCTAACCTCCCGTCTGCAATAGGAGAAATTCGTCCTCCTGTGCGGGCAGCCCCTGTGTGGATAAGAGGATCCTCCAGGCGAAAAATAGGCTGGTAGCCACTCTCAGCAGAATTGCACTCGCGTACCACTTGGCCGGGAGCGCGAAGTTGGCCCCAGCAAAGCCGCCGAGGTACTCCCAAATGGCGAAGTGGTAGATCGCCTCAGCTCCCTGCCAGATCCAAAACGCTGCCCTATCTCGATTATTGACCAGAGCCATAACTCCCAATGGGGCTAACCACAAGACATATTGAGGGGAGTAAACCTTATTGAGAGCGGTGAAGAGGGCGACAAAGATAAAGGCTGTTTGCGCCAGCGTCGGAGTACTTACGTTCCGAATTAGGTGTCCAACAACCACAAGAGAGGCGAGAAGAAATAGTGCCATCCAGTAGACATTGATGTGGGGTGGGTTGATATTGAAAATATTTATTGCCTGCCAGAAGGAGCCTAGATCCGCCGGTCGATCGGAGTTCAACTTAAAGAATCGCCACCATCCTTTGGGGGTGAGAATCGCAAATGGTGCATTAATAAATGTCCAGAGCAGAACGGTCTGCACCAGATAACGGAGACCCGTCTTAACTTCTCTCGTCTTTAGAAAGATAACCGCTATTGGTATTAGCAAAACAATTGGGAAAAATTTAGTGGCTATCGAGATCGCCAACGTAGTCGAGCTTAGAAGATATCTCTTTCGATCAAACCAATAAATACTCAAGACTGCAGTTGCCACTGCCCACATATCCCAATTGATATACAGCGACGCGATGACCGCAGGTAGAAGCGGTAGTAGATACCACTTTGTAGGATTTATTTTGGAAATCAGAATGGAAGTAAATACAAAGAGCGCAGCTAACAACGCAATATTTATTAGAAAATAATACTTATCGGAATTTCGGCCATGTGGAGTTATGAGGGCAGTCGCCCACATAACAACTCCTGTAAGTGGTGGGTATTCCACAGAATTTGTGGCGCTGGAATAGGGCCAGACATGATTCACTAAACCACGTGCATCAAAAAGCGCAGGTAGATCGCTGTAGCACTCATGTACATCCACTCCAACGCCAGTCCAATTGGTGTTGTAACAGTGATCAAACTTTGCGAATGAAAGTAAGCTGGCAAATAAGGCGAGTGCGATAACTGCCTTTGTTGTAAAGGAGAGTTTCATACTCTTTCCAGTTTATTTATTTCTTCTTTTTAGGTGAAGGAGCTGGTGTTGGTTTAGGAGTAAGAAAGGCGAGTTTGGGATCCATCGTTGGAACCGCGCTCTGCATAGGTGTTGGATCCACACCACCAATATTCGCTGGAGGTGGGAAGTCCATTACAGGAGTGTGTGCCAACGCCTCTCGCATATATTGGTCCCAGATCTTTGCAGGGAAGGTTCCACCGGTAACTGCGTTGAGTCCACCAATTCCATTGAGTGACTCCGAAGCGTTATCTCTAAAGAGTGCAACACTCGTAGCCATTTGAGGAACAAATCCAGTGAACCATGCGCTCGCATTATCCGTGGTGGTACCTGTCTTTCCGGCACTAGGCCTTCCGAGATCAGCCACCGCACCTGAGGCGGTTCCATATGTGGTTACGGTTTGTAGCGCCGTTGTTAGATCAGCCATTACATCGCTAGCAAATACCTGATTTGTCTGAGGTTGCGCTTGATAGAGGATTCCTCCGTTGTCGCCAATGACCTGCGAAACGATGTAAGGCTTTGCATAAATTCCTTGCGCCGCAAAGGTGGCATATGCCGAGGCCACATCAATTACATGTGGACTTGCGACACCGAGTGTGACGGATGGACCTGAAACCATCTGCACCGAAGTAGGAATACCAGCGCGCCGTGCGACATCAATAACCTTATCGGGTCCCACCTTGATGCCAAGTGGAACGAATACCGTATTTACGGAGTTTGCAATCGCATCGAGGAGATTGATGTTGTTGTACTGCTCGTTGCCATAGTTAAAAACCGGGTATGGACCTTGCGAGCCAGGGTCATAGAAGACTTGTGGGGATCTTCCATTCCACACCGAATGCAGACTAATTCCAGCCTCAAGTGCAGCGACTAGCGCAAATGGTTTGAATGACGAACCTGCTTGCGTAGTCGCCTGAGTCGCATTGTTGTACTGACTCTTCAAATAGTCCTGACCGCCATACATGGAAAGTACCGCGCCAGTTCCAGGTTGAATTGAAACCAGGGCGACACGAAGGTTATTGAATGGTGCCTTAGGAGTGCGCTTAGCGACAGCATCAACTGCCGCCTCTTGATCTTTCTT
>CAIMBV010000023.1 GCA_903839355.1 uncultured Actinomycetes bacterium | reverse complement strand
TGCAAGAGTAGCCCGCAAACTCTTATCAGAACGCATAACGCCAGCGCCCTCGCTCATAGCCAATTGGAGTGGGATGCGAATGGCGGGATCAATCAAAATTCGCTTTTCGCTGCTGTCATCTGCAGGTTCTTGATAGTCAACTAAGTGATGCGCAATGTGTTCAGAGATGCGAGCTCCAAAGACCAACCCTTCGAGTAATGAATTGGATGCCAATCGATTTGCTCCGTGTGCGCCAGTGCAAGCACTCTCACCGCAGACATATAAACCGGGGACGGTGCTCTGCCCATTCATATCTACAAGCACGCCGCCAGAGGCGTAGTGCGATGCTGGGGCGACAGGAATCAATTGTTTCTCTGGATCAATCCCATTTGCCATACACGAGGCGTAAATCGTGGGAAATCTCTCTTGGAAATCCTTGACCGCGGTTGCATCTAGCCACATGTGAGGCACGTGGGCTTCGCGCATCTGGCTAAAGATCTCTTTCGCCACAATATCGCGAGGTGCGAGATCTGCCTGAGGATGCACGGAGGCCATAAATCTCTCGCCCTTGTGATTTAGCAATACTGCTCCCTCACCGCGTACCGCCTCACTAATAAGCGGTTGCTGACCGGCGGCAGAGGTATCACGCCAGAGAACTGTTGGATGAAATTGAATAAATTCAACATCTGCAACTGCTGCACCAGCCCGGAGCGCTAGTGCCACACCGTCTCCGGTTGAGACTGAAGGATTAGTGGTCTGTGAATACACCTGTCCTAAACCACCAGTAGCAATAACAACAGCGCGCGCCAATGCTCGACCAACTCCAGTGCTTGAACCTGCACCGATTACATGCAGTGTGACACCACACACGCGACCATCGCTCGACTTCAGTGCATCAATCACAAGTGCATGTTCAATAACTTCAATCCCTGAGTCATTTTGTACTGCAGCAAGAAGTGCACGAGAAACCTCGGCTCCAGTCGCATCACCACCGGCATGCAAAATTCTGTTGCGGTGATGGCCACCCTCGCGAGTGAGGGCGATCTCTCCGCTCTCTGCTTTATCAAATACGGCGCCACGAGCGATTAATTTGCGAACCGCCTCGGGTCCTTCAGTTACCAAGACGTTTACCGCATCTATATCGCAAAGTCCCGCGCCTGCAATCAAAGTATCTTCTTTATGCTCTTCGGGTGAATCACCGGGTCCAAGCGCGGCGGCGATTCCGCCTTGCGCCCATTTGGTAGAGCCTTCATCGATGTGAGCTTTAGTTACAAGCAAGACCGAGAGATTGGCGGCGCGAGCATTGAGTGCGGTCGTCAGACCCGCGACTCCAGAACCGATCACGATTACATCGGCGCGGACAGTCCATCCTGGGGCTCCTGCAAATAACTTCATCGGGCTAATCCCATTGGACTATTGTCAATCAAACGGACCCCATTTACCCAACCAGCGATTATTCCCCGCTTGTAAGTACTCGCTGAAGAAGCAATTTCGAAGGTCTCCTCGTCGATGATCTCGGCGTAATCGAGTTTAAATCCCGGTTCGCTCGCCAGGATCTGCAGCATCTCTTCCCTTGAGGCGGCGACGAGGGCTCGATGAATGACCAGCGCGCTCTTCCTACCTAGCGCGCTTAACCGTTGATTTCGTGAGGATAGGGCTAGACCGTCACTATCTCGCACCGTTGGGTGGGCAATAATTTCTACAGGAATCTGATTTTCCTTAACCCAGTTCTTGATAATAAAAAGTTGCTGGAAATCCTTCTCGCCAAAGATTGCAAAATTAGGTTTAACTAATTCAAAGAGGCGATTGACCACGGTCAAGACCCCATCGAAGTGTCCGACTCTTTCGCGCCCTTCAAATCTCCGGCCTAGTTCTCCAGCAGAAATCTTGATGATCTCAGATGGATAAACCTCATCATATGAAGGAGCCCAGACTCGCGTAGCACCTGCGCTCAGTGCTTTTTCGGTATCTCCTTCAATATCCCTGGGATATTTAGCAAGGTCATCGGGGTTTTCAAATTGCAGTGGATTAACAAAGATTGATACGACCACCTCATCGCTCAAGGTTCGAGCGCGCTTGATCAACTCCAAGTGACCAGCATGAAGCGCACCCATGGTGGGTACAAAGGCCACTGTCTCGCTCATCGTGCTCCAGTCCTTTCGAGGTACCGGGCTAGTGCCATAAGTTTACTGCTTAATCGCCTCAAGCAAATCTTTTATCTGACCCTTACCCGCTAGCACTCCTTCAGGATCAATCTCGAGCCAAGGCCCTAAAACAAATGCGCGTTCGTGGGCTCGCGGATGAGGAAGTTCTAGATGTGGCTCGTCAATAATCGCATCTCCATAAGTAATCAGGTCAAGATCAAGTGTGCGCGGGCCCCAATGAACATCACGGGTCCGTCCCGCCAAAGTTTCAATCTCTTGCATGGCGACCAGAATGTCGAGTGGATCTAAATCACTTTCAGCAATTAATACCGCGTTAAGGAAATCATCTTGTACAGGGCCACCCACTGGCTCTGTCTTGTAGAAACTTGAAACTTTAGTAATTGAAATGACTTTACCTAGCTCCTCTATTGCATGATGCAGGTGTGAGTTTGTATCACCGATATTTGAACCGAGGGCAATTACGACTTTCATTGGGAGCGCTTTATTCGAACCGCGATATCTCCCACTGGCAATCCCACTGGTGCATTAGCTTTGTGAACAACTACCTCTACGGATTTAAGTGGAAAGAGATCTAGAAGTTCTTCAGCTATTAGCTGGGCTAGATGCTCAATGAGATTGACTGGTTCGCCAACAATGTGGGCGTAGACCAATTTAGCGACCTCTGAGTAGTCCACTGCATCATTAATGTCATCGCTCTTTGAAGCCTTCTTCTTTTCTAATTCAAGTTTTACATCTACCGCAAAGCTCTGACCATTTTGACGTTCGTGCTCAAAGAGTCCGTGATAACCAAACCCCGATATGCCTTTAATCTCTATATAGTCGCTCATCCGAATAACTCCTTTACTACTTTGATGGCATCAAGGTGAGGCTTCACGCTATGGGTTCTAACTCCCCACACGCCTTTACGAGCTAATTCAGTTGTAAGAGCGACTGTAGCGGAGTCGCGATCATCCGGGTTCGGAGAACCTACTAATTCACCTAAGAAGCGCTTACGTGAGACGCCAACCAAGAGTGGGTATCCCATGAGTTGCAGGCGATCGATCTGGCGGAGCAGCTCCCAATTGTGAGCACTGGTTTTGGCAAAACCAATGCCGGGATCAAGGATTATTTGATCTGGATTTACTCCCGCTTTTATGAGGGCATCTGTTCTCGCTTCGAGCTCTTCACGAACTTCCTGCACGACATTCTTGTAAACAGCGTGTGATTGCATTTCTTTAGACTCACCCCGCCAATGCATAGCTATGTACTGTACCTGTGGATGTGCCGAGATGACTGAGGCCATCTTTGAATCAGATAAGCCTCCACTAATGTCATTGACATAACTAGCCCCCGCATCAATTGAGAGTTTGGCTATCTCCGAACGTGTCGTGTCGATACTGATCACAGCACCTAACTCTTTGAGTGCGGTGATAACTGGGATAACTCGATTGCGTTCTTCTTCACTCGATATGCGCTCTGAACCTGGGCGAGTAGATTCACCTCCGACATCGATGATGTCGACACCTTCTTTAAGCATCTCCTTGGCACGTTCAACCGCATTACTTAGTTCAAAGTGACGGCCACCATCTGCAAATGAATCTGGTGTGATGTTGAGAATTCCCATCACCAGAGTGCTCTGCACGGCAGACATCAGCGATCAGAAGCGGTTATTAGAGCCATTGCCTCAGCCCTGGTAGCAGCGTTGCGTAGGTGACCACGTACCGCAGAGGTTGTGGTCCGCGCCTGTGACTTTTTTACACCTCGCATCGACATACAGAGGTGTTCGCAATCAATAATTACTATGACGCCGGCCGGTTTTAAGATCTCAACTATCGCATCTGCTATCTGAGTTGTAAGCCGCTCTTGTACTTGGGGGCGACGTGAGTAGAGATCAACCAGGCGAGCTAACTTTGATATTCCAGTTATACGACCGGATTCACCGGGGATATAGCCGACATGAGCGACGCCATGGAAAGGAGTTAGGTGATGTTCGCAGTGAGAGAAGACCTCAATGTCGCGCACGATAACTAATTCCTTGTGCCCTATATCAAAAGTTGTTGTCAGAATATCTTCTGGGTTCTGCCACAGACCTTCAAAATTTTCGCGATATGCCCGCGCTACTCGTGCGGGTGTATCTCGAAGTCCATCTCGAGTTGGATCCTCTCCAATCGCAAGGAGTAACTCAGTTATCGCACGTTCAGCGCGAGCTTGATCGAATTCTGCTCTCGCCTTACCGTCATGAGGTCCCATCGATACCGGCGAAAGATCATCACTCATCGCTACCCTGCTCTGGAACGACCAGCTCTGGAACAGGTGACTGCGCTGGTGGAGCAACTTTCTTCTTGCGTGGTTTACGCACAGGCTTCTCTGGGTTTGCCTCTGGATCTAACTGCGGTTTTGCCGAAACTAAGCCAACCGGAGGAATTGTCGAAGGCGTGCGATTTGGCGAACCAGTCCAGGCAGGACGTGGTTCTACGAGTGCAACTTTGGCAAAGATGCGCTCGATGTCATCTTTGAGCAGGGTCTCGCGCTCTAAGAGTTCAACTACTAGCGCATCCAAAATATCGCGATTGGCGACCAGAATATTGAAAGCCTCTTGGTGCGCATTTTCGATAAGAGCGTGAATCTCCTCATCGATGATGCCAGCGATCTCCTCGGAGTAGTCACGTTGGTGACCGTAGTCGCGTCCAAGGAATGGATCGCTATCACCGGTACCAAGTTTGATCGCACCGATACGTTCGGTCATTCCATATTGGGTAACCATGGCACGCGCCAAGTTAGTTGCCTTTTCAATATCGTTTGAAGCCCCAGTAGTCGGATCATGAAAGATCAACTCTTCTGCGGCGCGACCGCCAAGTGAATATGACAATTGATCAAGCATCTGATTACGAGTTGTCGCATAGCGATCTTCGTCTGGAAGCACCATCGTGTAACCCAGAGCGCGACCGCGCGGCATGATCGTAATTTTATGAACTGGATCGGTATTTGGAAGTGCGTGAGCGACAAGTGCATGTCCACCTTCGTGATAAGCGGTGATGCGTCGCTCTTCCTCGGTCATAAGTCGACTGGTGCGTTGTGGTCCGGCCATAACGCGATCGATAGATTCATCGAGAGCCATGGTCGTGATCACCTTTGCATTCTCGCGCGCCGTTAAGAGAGCAGCCTCATTCAAAACGTTGGCGAGATCTGCTCCGGTAAATCCAGGGGTTCGCTTAGCAATTTCACCTAGATCAACGCTCTTGGCAATCGGCTTTCCTTTGGCATGTACCTCAAGAATTGCCTTACGCCCCAAAAGATCTGGACGATCAACTGGAATCTGTCGATCAAATCGACCTGGGCGCAAGATCGCAGGATCGAGCACATCTGGACGGTTTGTTGCCGCGATCAAAATAACTTGGGTATTCGCCTCAAAGCCATCCATCTCTACCAAAAGTTGATTGAGGGTCTGTTCCCGCTCATCATTTCCGCCACCCAAACCAGCACCGCGTTGACGTCCTACTGCATCAATCTCATCTACAAAGATGATCGCTGGCGCCGCTTCTTTTGCTTGATTAAAGAGGTCACGGACTCGAGATGCACCTACTCCAACGAACATCTCTACAAATTCAGAACCGGAAATAGAGAAGAAGGGAACATTCGCCTCCCCTGCAACAGCGCGAGCAAGCAAGGTCTTACCAGTACCTGGAGGGCCATAAAGCAGAACTCCTTTAGGAATCTTGGCGCCAATATCTTGGTACTTCTTGGGATCAGAGAGAAAATCTTTAATCTCGCGGAGTTCTGCAACTGCCTCATCTGCACCTGCAACATCTGCGAAGGTGCTCTTTGGCGCCTCCTTGGACTGCAACTTTGCCTTTGATCGCCCAAAGGAGAAGATGCGATTTCCACCCTGCGAATTAGACATAAAGAGAAGAAGTAGAAAACCGATAAGCAGGAAGGGAGCAAAGCTAAAGAAGAGCGACTCTAGAAATGAGGTAGTTGGTACTTTTACATTCCAAGCTTTTGCAGGAGGGTTGCTGATCAAGAGTTCAGTGATTTGTTGCTCTTCGTTCGAGAGATAAGAGGCGACAAGATGAGTCGCCC
>CAIMBV010000022.1 GCA_903839355.1 uncultured Actinomycetes bacterium | reverse complement strand
TCTCTCCAATAAGAAAGAGCGCGAAAATAACAATCAGCAAAACATCCCAACGATCAAATGCTGTTCCCTGGTGGCGATATGCGGTCAGTGCAGGAAGTGAGATGAGGACTAACAAGAAGTTCTGATACAAGACGATAAAGAAGATATTGAATAACTGGAATTGCCAGTTGGTCATGCTCGCGCGAAGAACTGGCCAACGGTAATCCTCGGTACCGGAGTAACCACCTTTTCGAGCAAAGTTGAAGGTGAGGCGAGCGCCCCAGAGCAACGCCAAGATCGCCATCGCATTGAGGCGGGCGTTGTGGAAGTGAGCTCCACGGGCAAATTCGCCGACATAGATAACTGGAGTGATCGACCACATCCGGTCCACCCATGAGTGTTCCTTGGTGACTAGCGAGAGAATCCAGCAAGCAGCGCAGACAACGGCAAATGTGAGCCAGACAAGATGAAGAGGAGTCATGGCGCGATTTTAACTCAGCGCTCCTCATAATGTCTGAAATAATGAGCCATGCGCAGCTGGGGTTATATGGCGATGCTTATCTTTACCGTCATAGGCTCTTTCTGGCTCGAGATCTTTCTCAAAGTCGGGGTGCTTAAGCGGATTAAGCGCTTGGCGCTGAGCATCCTTCCAATCGCACTCCTCTTTATTGGCTGGGATGCCTACGCAATCTCGCGCCACCACTGGCACTTTGATCTCACTCAGATCTTGAAAATATATGGACCATTTAATATCCCGCTCGAGGAGTACCTCTTCTTCATCATTGTTCCCATTGCAGCGGTAATGACGCTGGAAGCTGTCCGCACCCGTCGCCCCCATTGGGTAATTGGGGATGAGTCATGACGTATACCCAGATCGCGCTCTTTGCGGTTGCCTGCGCCGCAGCACTTGACCTCTATATCGTGCGAACCAAGTTGCTCACCCGCAAAGCATTCTGGACCTCTTACGCGATCATCCTTCCCTTTCAGCTCCTCACGAATTGGTGGCTCACCTCGCGCAATATCGTTATGTATGACCGGCAGAAGATTCTGGGGCCACGCCTCGCTAGTGCCCCGCTGGAAGATTTGGCCTTCGGCTTCGCCCTTATTTTGGGGGTTCTCTCGCTCTGGGTCTACTGGGGCAGGCGTGGAATTGAAGCCAAAAAATAATCCGTAGAATTGCCCCATGGAACTGCAGAAGGTCATCTTGTATTACGGCTTCGCGCCGCTACCTGACCCCGAAGCTATCCGCTTGTGGCAGCACAAACTCGCCGAGGATTTAAACCTCAAAGGTCGCGTACTGATTTCAAAGCACGGAATCAACGGCACCCTCGGTGGCAATATGTCAGATCTCAAGAAATATGTCAGCGCCACCAAGAAATATCCCGGATTTAAGAAGATAGATTTCAAATGGTCTGAGGGAACCGGTAACGACTTCCCTCGCCTCAAAGTAAAGGTCAAGGAAGAGTTAGTTGATTTTGGTCTTCCAATTGATGTCGTGGTAAATGAAAAGGGCGTCGTCAACGGCGGCAAACACCTCAAGCCATACGAGGTTAATAAATTGGTAGAAGAGCGCGGCGATGACGTCCTCTTCTTCGATGGTCGTAACGGTTATGAAGCCAAGATCGGCAAGTTTAAGAATGCCATCGTCCCAGATGTATCACATACTCGTGACTTTGTATCTGAGATTGAATCCGGTAAATACGATCACTTGAAAGATAAGCCGATCGTCACCTATTGCACCGGTGGAATTCGTTGCGAAATTTTGTCGACCGTTATGGTCAAACGTGGGTTTAAAGAGGTTTACCAGATCGATGGTGGAATCGTGCGCTACGCGCAAAAGTATGGCGATGATGCGCTCTGGCAAGGTTCGCTCTACACCTTTGATGGTCGCATGACTCTAGATTTCTCTGACCATACTCCAGTTCTTGGTGAATGCGAGAAATGTGGTGGTGCTACGAAGCAGTTCTATAACTGCGGAAAGATTTCTTGCCACTCATTAATTTTGCTTTGTGACAATTGCGCGCAAGATAGCGCTAACAAGGCATGCACTCATGAATATAGTGAGCGCAATGCGGAGATGGTTGGTTAGTTACTTATTTGGAATTGCAGCTAGCGCTGCTTTATATGCCTGATTCGCTTGAGCAACAGCTTGCTTATATGCAGCGATGATTGCTTTTGCCGTAACTCTAAATTCATCATTGGCTGCTTTGCGTACAGTCTTATCTTTTCCTGCTGCAGCCAAAGCTTGACTCAAGGTTGCACTCGCATCCGCGAACGCTAGGTCTCGACCATTTTGCGCCTGCATCAGTGCGTTCTGCCATGCGGCACGC
>CAIMBV010000021.1 GCA_903839355.1 uncultured Actinomycetes bacterium | reverse complement strand
GCGGCTTGACTTAAGTTATCACGAGATTGAATTGCTTGATTTGGCAGCTAAAGCGCATTTCTCGGAACAGCCAATCTTTGTTGGAGATTTAATCTATCAAAGAAGCATTGCCTCCCAGGCAACACTTCATGCGGTATTTAAGAGCTTGCTAGATAAAAAATTGCTTTCCACCGCACACCATGAAGAGGATGGCCGCGTTAAGAAGGTGGCTTTAACAAAAGCATCTATAGAGCATTACAAGAGGCTTCATCGAGAAATCAATAGAGTATCTGTCAAATAGCCAAACATAAAGAGAGTTTACGGCGCCACTGAAAATCTCCCGAGCAATACAAACAATGAAATGGGTACATGTCTCAAATTAAGATCTACGGCCTTAAAGACTCTCTAAAGAGCCATCAAACCAACCTCTCTTCTGCAATTCATAGGGCAGTAGTAGAAACCTTAGCTTATCTAGTGGATAAGAAATTTCATCGTTTTATTGGTCTAGAGCTATCCGAATTCATTTTTCCTGCTGATCGAAGTTCTCGCTACACCATCATCGAAATATCGATGTTTGAGGGGCGATCTGTCGAGACTAAGAAGACTCTGATTAAATTGCTGCTTGAATACATTAAGCAAAATACTGGCATTGATTACCAAGATGTCGTAATCACCATATTTGAAACTCCAAAATACAACTGGGGTATTCGGGGGCAATGTGGTGCTGAGTTGAGTCTGGGTTACAGGGTGGCAGTTTAAAGACAAGATGTACAAGGATATGTGCAATGACGATTTCCGATGACTTATTAAAGGAATGCGCTAAGGCAATCAATTTCTCGGTTGATGTACCCATTAACATTGGGGGTAGGTGGGGAACATTCCCTTTTGTAACGTAAAGAAGGATGGGCTCATGCAGGTCGCACATATTCATATCAAGAACTTCCGAGGGGTTAAAGAGGCTTCCCTCTTTCTTTCCAAGCACGCCGTTCTGCTCGGCGATAACAATACCGGGAAGACGACGGTTCTAGAAGCCTTGGACTTGACGCTCGGCCCGGACAGACTGAATCACTCTCCCCCAATTGACGAGCACGACTTCTATCGTGGGCAGTACCACGCGAAAAACATAGGGGCTGCCAAGCCTTTCGTTGTAGTGGAGGCGTCCGGTGCACCTGGAGCCAAAGCCGCACAAGCAGAGGCTCATGGAGGGGGCGTGACTACAGAGGAGGACCTAACAATCAGTATTGAAGTAACAATTATTGACCTGACAGCGGAACAGCAGGCACGGTTTGGCGATCATATCGAGTTTTGGGACTTAAATAAGAAAAAGCTTTACAGTGATCCCGCACCAGAAGGCGTGGATGCTACTCATATTACAAATGCTTTGCGTGTCACTTTTTTGGGTCACTATGATCCTGAGGAGGATGATTTTGAGGGAAAGACTTACTACGCTAGGACTATAGTTGGTGGCTCGCTTGTGCCATTCAGCAAAAAGGATAAGCAGGTCTGTGGCTTTCTCTATCTACGTTCAGTGCGAACCGGATCACGTGCGCTGAGTCTTGAACGGGGTAGCCTGCTCGACATTATCTTGCGCCAGAAGGAAGTGCGTCCCCAGATGTGGGAGGCTGCAATCGAGAAGCTGGCATCATTCTCGGTAGCTGAAGACCCAGCACTTGGCATTTCAGGCGTTCTGAAGAGCATCAACACAGCGCTTAAAAAGTACGTTCCGAAAGAATGGGGAGTAGAGCCTCACCTGAAAGTCTCAAATCTGACCCGTGAACATTTGCGCAAGGTCATTACCGCGTTCATTGCAACGGGTGAAGGCGACCACGCTGCACCTTTCTATCGTCAAGGAACAGGAACGATCAACATGCTAGTCCTTGCGATGCTATCTCAGATCGCCGAAGACAAACAGAATGTCATCTTCGCAATGGAGGAGCCGGAGACGGCCATCCCTCCTTACGCGCAAAAAACTATCATCCATGAGGTCCGCAAGCTGGCCTCGCAAACGCTATTCACCTCACATTCTCCCTATGTGCTTGAAGAGTTTACGCTGACCGAGACGATTGTCCTGTCGCGCAACGTGGCCGGAGTACTTCAACAGGCTGAGGTTGCACTCCCAGATGGTGTGAAGCTTAAACGTTATCGGCAAGAATTTCGACAGAGATTCTGCGAGGGGTTGCTCGCAAGACGAGTTCTAATAGCTGAAGGAGCGACAGAATCCGATTCTTTCCCGGCTGCTTGCCGGAGGCTCGCAGAACTGAAACCCGATACCTACTCTTCCATTGAGGCACTTGGTGTATGCATCTTAGATGCCGGTGGTGAAGGCAACATCCCTCATATGGCAAAGCTCTACAGGGATATCGGCAAGCAGACATTCGCCCTCTGCGACCAACAAGATGCCCGTGCACAAGCCCTAATTGAGGCTCAGGTCGAACATTTGTACATGCATGGGGAAAAGGGTATTGAGAATCTCATACTCAAGAACACCCCTCAGGCCGCGATGGAAAGGTTTTCTGACCTAATCCAGTGGCCTCAGGACCTTATCGAGAAGTACCCAGACCGAAAAGCCAATATCGTCGAAGCTCTGAGAGACTATTTCGGCAAGACGAAGGCAGACTTAGGAATTGCTGAATACTTGGCGCAGTGCAGCGAGGACGAGATTCCCCAATGGATTCGCGACGCCTGCATACACTTAAAAGGGCTGTGCACACCGACTACTCCGCTGCCTCCCGCAGTCGACGCGCCGCCAGCAGGGGCATCCGAAAATATAAATGAAGCTCTCTAAAAAGCAAGAGCAAATATTTACCGCTGACGGCCATCTTCTAGTAACGGGAGGGCCTGGCTCTGGGAAGACGACCATTTCAATACTTAAAGCTGCACAGGTTGGTGAGGCCGGGCTACAACAGAGTCAAGAAATTTTGTTTTTGAGTTTTGCGCGAGCAACAATTAGTCGAGTGATCGAAGCAATCGAAAACGAACACGACATACCTCCCGCGATCAAGCGGCGGATACATGTCGAGACCTACCATTCGTTCTTCTGGCGTTTATTAAACGCACACGGCTATCTGCTCGGGCTGCCGCACTCGCTGACCATACTTACACCCCCTGGTGAGGCCATAGCCCTTTCAACTATCAGAAACTCATTCGCGGCCGAGAAAAAGCTAACCCCAGAGCAGAAGGTTGATAAACAGGCTCAGGTACAGCAGGAGCGCGAGCGCTTGGCCAGAACTGAGGGGCGAGTCTGCTTCGACCTCTTCGCGCGTTATGTTGCTAACCTTCTAGAGCGTAGCGATAGACTTCGCAAGCTGATTGCCATACGCTACCCACTTATTGTATTGGACGAATTCCAGGACACAAATGCCGATCAGTGGCGAGTGGTTCGGCAGCTCGGCAAAGAGGCAACATTAATTGCCCTTGCTGACCCCGAGCAAAGAATTTACGACTGGATTGGGGCAGACCCCGCACGGCTTGATCAATTTCGTGGGGAGTTTAAGCCTACCGAGGTTGACATGCAGGGTGACAACCACCGGAGCAACGGTACTGACATCCTCCTCTTTGGCAATGATGTGCTCAAGGCAAAGTTCACAAAAAATGAATACATCGGCATCGAAATCAAAACCTACCCGGCGAATGAGAATCAGGCCTATTCCATGTTGATGACGACGACGTACGCCATCAGGAAACGTCTACTTGCCTCAAAGCAGCAAGGATGGTCTCTCGCCGTTTTAGTGCCAACAAAAAAGATGGTTCGACTTGTCTCCGACGTTTTTCGGGAGCCTCCGGAAAAGTTAACACCGATTCACCATGCAGCCTCGATAGACCTCGAAGCGGCGATCCTCGCCGCAGAGATAGTTTCTTACCTACTTCAGCCTCCAAGCCTCTTTCATTTGGAGGGATTCATCGACTTAATTTGCAACTACTTCCGTGGGAAGGGAGGTGATAAACCATCAAAGACTGACCTAGAAACGGCTGACTCCATTGGGAAGTCGTTTATGAAGTACCAAGAGAAGATGTCGGCTGGTAAAGCAGTTCCTGCAAACAGCATTATGGTGGCGATGGTTGCTAGCTATGAGGCAGCGTGCGCCGCAGTTCTTACGGGCGATCCTGAGAAAGACTGGGCCTCCATCAGAAAGGCGCTTAATGGTGGACCGTGTGCCCGTCTCAAAAGCATAGCGATTGAAGTCAGAAACATTAGACTTCTTGAGCGTGGAACAGAGCTCCGGCGGGAACTCTCTCAAAACTGGCGTGACTTTGGGGGCTACAAAGATGCTTTGGCAATCACGCAACAAGCATTCGTGCGGGAACACTTCTCAACACAATCCAAGCCCGAAGAGGGAGTAATTGTGATGAATATGCACAAGGCAAAAGGAAAGCAGTTTGACGAGGTAATAATCTTTGAAGGCTGGCCCAAATACTTCAAGAAAGAGATTGTCGCCAACCCAGACCGTATAGTACGTGGGAACGACCGCAAAAACGCCGACAGTCAGTCTAAGCAGAACATGCGTGTAAGCATCACTCGCAGCAAGAAAACTACCACGATTCTCACGCCTAACAAGGACCCTTGCGTTCTTTTTCCTAAAGATCGGCCATTAGTAAATTAGGCACCAATAAGAGCTAATCATGTCTGAAATTTATTACTACATTGCAAGAAAAGATCATCAGCCTGGAGAGCTCTTGGGGGGTGGTAATTTTGGCCGTGGCTATCGTGAATACTGTTATGACATTAATACTTCACAGGGAGCATTTAATGGTTGGAAAATCGCAAAAGAAGTGATTTTTGAGATCATAAGGGCCAAACACTACCCGACTTTGCCAAGTCGTCTTGAGTGTTCTTACGCTTATTTAACTCATGAAGCTGCGTTGAGCGGCTTTGTGCCAAATCAAGGCCTTTTTGCTTTTGAAGTGGAGGTGAAAGATCTGCTTGCACCATCTCATATTGGTGATTTCACTTTACTTAACTCTGAAAATAACCCCGGCGCTTCGGAGCCTTTTATTCCATGGGTGGAAAATACCGCCCATACATACTGGTCAGGCCACGCGCCGCAAGTGCCTGAACTACTTACGCTTTCTGCGATAAAAGTCGTACGACGCATTGCATAATTGGAAAAATCTCAATTTAGCTTGCAGAAAACCGGAAGAATCTCACGTTACGTTGCAGATTTAACTAATGCGCCCTTTGCGAGATTATTTGCAAGTCGTTGATTTATATAAAATAGTAGGTCTCGACTTCAATTGCCGACGACATATCTATACTTTGGACGGGTACTTAAGAAGATTCCTACAGTCGAATCAATCCTAAAGTCTTACTACCCCAATCCTTCATGCCTAGACTGAATGCCATAG
>CAIMBV010000020.1 GCA_903839355.1 uncultured Actinomycetes bacterium | reverse complement strand
GGTCGCGGTCAATCCAAATCCGGGGCCTTGCATCCCAAAGGGTTTGAGCAACCAAGAAATAACACCGCCATCGGCGAACATGCTGCGCCAGGCATAGGTCTTAACCAGATAGCTGGCCCACAACGGAACAAGCACGAGTGCAATAACAACACTTCTGAAGCGAGGCTTAAGGACTTTTGAAATGAAGAGTGCGATTGGGATGGCGAGAAGTCCATCGATAACGGTGACTGCGATGGCAACTCCAATAGAACGGACTGCAATCGTGCTGTACACCCGCTGCGTTACTAAGGTATGAAAGTTAGAGAATGAGAGTGAGTGAACTGTATTTCCAGTAAATGAATCAACGCTCCATAAACTCGAGACGAGCATTACTGCGAGTGAACCTAGGTAGGCGACCGCCAACCAGAGCACAGGCAACGCTAATAAAAGCGCGGCCCGTGCCCCTTTGTGGCGGTATAGCCACGTGTTGATTCGATTATTACGCACAGTAACTTTTCGTCAGATCAATCCAGGATCAGATCAACCCTTTATCGATGTCCAAGCCTGTGTCCAGGCTGCATAGTCGGTGCAGATATTTCCGCGACCATCTAGGCAGTTGCTAGTTGGTGTGGTCCAGTACCAGATCTTCTTGGCATAAGCAGCATCGGTTGCGTGATAAGTGGTGCAGAAATTCTTATCAACGGTGTGGTTGCAAGCCAATGTTTGAGCTGGAGCTTCTCCAAAGTATTCAGCTACTTGAGCATTTACTGTTGGGGAGGTGATCCAGTTCATCCACTCATACATGCAATTTGGATGTTGTGCCTTTGAAGAGATCATCCAAGTATCAGACCAACCAGTAGCTCCCTCCTTTGGAACTGTGGTGGCCACGGTGACCTTCTTATCAGCGTTAATCGTGTTGGCGATAACTTGCCAAGAAGATCCCAGAAGAGTGTTCGAAGATTCAAAGGATTGAACCGACTTGGTGTAGTCAGACCAGTACTCGCCAATGTTCTTCTTCTGCACCTTCAATAGTGCAACTGCAGCAGCGAGTTGGGTCTTATCAAGTGCATATGGGTTGGTGATCTTGAGGGATGGCTGTGTCGACATTAAGTACAAGGCGGCATCAGCGATATAAATTGGAGAGTCATATGCGGTGATTTGGCCCTTATAAGGAGAGTTCGCAGCAAATACAGCCGACCATGAGGTTGGCTTCTTCACCTTGGCTGCGTTATATGCCAAGACGTTTGCGCCCCAGCCATGAGGGATTCCATACATAACTCCATTTACAGAGTTCCACTGTTGATCTTTCAAGAACGGTGAGATCGTCTTGTAGTTAGGGACCAATGCGGTATTCACGGGAGCGACCTGTCCACCATAGATCAGACGCAAGGTCGCGTCACCTGAAGCAGAGACACCGTCATATCCACCGGTCTTCATCAAAGAGACCATCTCATCGGAGGTGCCGGCGGTCTTGGCATTAACTACGCAACCAGTCGCCTTGGTAAATGGATTAACCCAGTCGACGGTCTTGTCGTTACTGCCATTTTCGGCATAACCAGCCCAGACAATTATGTTGAGCTTGCCTTCACCCTTGCCGAGGGTCTTGAGCGCCGCAATATTAGGAAGGGAGGCGGCTACTCCCGCAGTCGCACTCGAAATAGCTAAGCCCAATGCGGCGAGGCTAGCTATCACTATCTTCTTGGTACGCATCCACATCACCTTTTCTTTCGGTTTACTCGAGGGTCTTTCAACCAACCTGAAATTCGTATTTCGAATTCCAGGAAACTTCGATCTTCTCCCCTACTTCAGGGAAGATTTGATTTCCATCATTCTCCGACAGCACCGTGAGTTCATCCTCGCCGATGGCTACATTGATACGAGTCAATGCTCCGAGGAACATGACCGAAACCACCTCTCCTGGTGATACTCGATCGCCAACTCGACCTAATTTAATCTTTTCGGGGCGGATACTGATGATCTTGTCATCACGGTGTAATAAGTTCGAAATACCTACAAAGCCGGCTACAAATTCCGAATTAGGGGCGTCATAAATTTCTCGCGCCGTACCCATCTGCACAATGTTGCCAGCGTTAAAGACTGCGATCCGATCGGCCATTGTGAGGGCCTCTTCTTGATCATGGGTCACAAAGATAAATGTGATTCCGATATCGCGTTGCAACTCTTTAAGTTCAATCTGCATCTCATGCCGCAATTGCAGGTCAAGAGCGCCAAGTGGTTCATCTAGCAAGAGAACTTTTGGTTCATTAACCAGTGCACGCGCTAGCGCCACTCTTTGACGCTGACCTCCAGAGAGCTGTCCCGGTTTACGTGATTCGTAACCTTCAAGCTTCACCCTCTGCAACGCTTTACGTGCACGAGCTAACCGCTCTTCCTTCCCAACTTTCTTAACCTTGAGTCCGTACTCCACATTTTCGAGAACGGTCATATGCGGAAAGAGGGCATAATCTTGGAAGACGGTATTTACATCACGACTAAACGGAGGAGTTTGGCTGACATCAACACCATCGATTTCAATGTGACCTGAGTCTGGAAGTTCGAAACCCGCAATCAGGCGAAGGACCGTGGTTTTTCCAGACCCGCTTGGTCCCAGCATTGCAAAGAATTCTCCATCGGCTATCTCTAGATTCACTCCAGCAACAGCCTGCACCTCACCGAAATTTTTTACTACATTCGAGAGTCGAATAGCGGTAGTCACATTGAGATTCTAGGCGATTCCCTATGAAAAACAGAAGGCACCGGCAGAATATAACCTGGCTAAAAGCAAGAGCGCCCCTCACTGTTAAGTGAGAGGCGCTGCACTATGTATAAGTTATGTATAAGTATTAGTTTCCGTTTACTGCGGAAGATCCAGAACTCTCGTTGTCGCTGATTGTGGTCTTCTGAATTTGAATCAAGAATTCCACGTTGGACTTGGTGCCCTTCATCTTGTCGAGCAGAAGCTCTAGAGCCTGTTGCGATTCGAGCGCGTGAAGCACGCGACGCAAGCGCCAGACGATATTCAACTCTTCCTTACCCATCAAAATCTCTTCTTTACGAGTTCCAGATGCATCTACATCTACCGCAGGGAAGATGCGCTTATCAGCGAAGCGACGATCAAGCTTGAGCTCCATATTTCCGGTGCCCTTAAACTCTTCAAAGATAACTTCATCCATCTTGGAACCGGTCTCAACGAGAGCGGTTGCCAGAATCGTGAGCGACCCACCGTTTTCGATATTACGCGCGGCACCAAAGAACTTCTTTGGAGGATAAAGCGCTGCGGAATCCACACCACCAGAGAGGATACGACCTGAGGCAGGCGCTGCGATGTTGTAAGCACGACCTAAACGTGTGATTGAGTCGAGCAAGACCACTACATCGTGTCCCATCTCAACGAGGCGCTTGGCACGTTCAATGGCGAGCTCGGCAACGCTGGTGTGATCATCAGCTGGGCGATCGAAGGTCGAAGCAATAACTTCACCTTTAACGCTGCGCTGCATATCTGTGACTTCTTCTGGGCGCTCATCTACAAGTACAACCATGAGGTGAACCTCGGGATTGTTAGTAGTAATTGCATTAGCAATTGCCTGCAAGACCATGGTCTTACCTGCCTTAGGTGGAGAGACGATCAAACCACGTTGTCCCTTACCTATCGGAGCAACCAAATCGATAACGCGGGTAGTCAAGATATTTGGCTCGGTCTCAAGGCGCAGGCGCTCTTGTGGGTAGAGAGGAACGAGTTTGGCAAAGTCAACGCGATCGCGCGCTGCCTCTGGCTCTAACCCATTGACAGTATCCAAGCGAACGAGAGCGTTGAACTTCTCTTTGCGCTCACCTTCGCGTGGCTGACGAACTTGGCCGGTGATGACATCACCCTTGCGCAAGCCGTAGCGCCGAATCTGTTGCAGAGATACATAGACATCGTTTGGTCCAGCGAGGTATCCCTGTGTGCGAATAAATGCATAGGAATCCAGGATGTCGAGCAATCCGCCGACTGGGACTAGGACGTCATCTTCAGAAAGTTGAATTTCACGCTCTTGGCGATCGTTGCGATCACGGAAGCGGTTGCGATCATTACGATCGTTGCGATCACGGCGGTTACCACGATCGTTACGATCGTTGCGGTTGCCACGATCATTGTTGTTGCCGTTGCGCTCATTGAAATCGCGGCGTTGCGATTCAGAGCTCTCACTTCCAGCGTTGGATTCTTGCTCAGGAGCATCTGACTCATCTGAGTCTTCGCTCTCATCGCTCTCATCTGTGTTCTTAGGCGCTGAATTCTTCGTGGTCTTGTTCTTCTTATTGCGTGCCTCTTGTCGCTCCAAGCGACGGGCTTCGCGTTCGGCCTTAGCCGCTTCCCTATTAGCTGCCTGCAGGTCCGCGATCGATTGGATCAGATCGGCCTTGCTCATCTTGGTGGCGCCTTCAATGCCTAACTGGCCAGCAACTTTCTTAAGTTCTGGAAGAAGCATTGCGGAAAGTTCGCCGGCAGCTTTAGCTGGGCGGTCTTTTGTTGTTGTTTCGCTCATTAGTGTTATTGAGTTCCGTTTTCTGTTGTTTTACTTATCCGTACGAAGTACTCCCGTGTGGAGTTCTAGTTGATCAACCTCAAGAAACTTAAGGAAATTCAGAGATAAGAATTTTT
This sequence comes from uncultured Actinomycetes bacterium, assembly GCA_903839355.1. Lineage (GTDB taxonomy): Bacteria > Actinomycetota > Actinomycetes > Nanopelagicales > Nanopelagicaceae > PALSA-747. The sequence goes on along the minus strand of CAIMBV010000020.1, from coordinate 382 downwards.
TGCGATTTTTTTATTTTCGCTTATCGGGTTATGTCCGCCGAACTTGCGCGGCTTTTTCGATACCCCAAAAGTATCACAGCCTGGCACGTTCCCAAACTTGAAAAGGCAAAACATGAGGTTTCGAGGCGCTTTTGGGGGTATTTACTCGACTCCTGAGCGTGAAATGGCCAGTTCGGTGGCTGTGAAGCCTGCATCGGCGCTCTCGATTATTGCCACGCTCTCGTTATCGCCACCAGCATGTAGAACCAAGACCGAGGGGCCAGCTCCAGAAATCGTGGCTGCATGCCCTGCGGCTCTGAGTTTGTCGACTAGCGCCATCGATTTTGGATATGCCTCGCGGCGGTAACTTTGATGCAAGAAATCCTCGGTGGCTGTGAGCAGT
>CAIMBV010000019.1 GCA_903839355.1 uncultured Actinomycetes bacterium | reverse complement strand
GGGTTTTAGGCTTGTATGAAGGACGTGCGCTCTCGTAAGCGGTCACGGCATCAATGTTTTTCAAGGTTAAACCAATGTCGTCAAGACCCTCCATCAAACGCCAGCTGGTGTAATCGTCGAGCTCAAATGGGTAAATATCACTGCCCAGACGAACGTTCTTCGCTTCAAGATCAACGGTGACTGGAGTTGCTGGATCTGCCTCGATTGCACTCCAGATCTTCTCGACCACATCTTGCGGCAAGATCACTGTTAGCAATCCACCTTTGAGAGAGTTGCCGCGGAAGATATCGGCAAAGCGGCTAGAAATAACTGCTTTGAAACCATAGTTCTGCAACGCCCAGACGGCATGTTCGCGAGAGGAACCGGTTCCAAAATCTGCACCAGCAACCAAAATCGTGGCATCTTTATATTGCGGTTGGTTCAGTACAAACTCTGGATCATTACGCCATGCTGCAAAGAGGCCATCTTCGAATCCGCTCTTGGTGACTCGCTTCAAATAGACGGCAGGAATAATCTGGTCGGTATCTACATTTGAACGACGCAGTGGGACTGCGGTTCCGGTGTGTGAAATAAATTTCTCCATGATGCGCTCCTTAGAGATCTGCCGGTGATGAAAGTGTTCCGCGAATTGCGGTAGCTGCTGCAACGAGCGGGCTCACGAGGTGGGTACGTCCACCCTTACCCTGACGACCTTCAAAATTTCTATTCGATGTTGAAGCAGAACGCTCTCCAACCGCAAGTTGATCTGGATTCATTCCAAGGCACATGGAACAACCGGCGTTGCGCCACTCTGCTCCAAAGTCGATAAAGACTTTATCGAGTCCCTCTTGTTCTGCTTGCAAGCGAACGCGTGCAGACCCAGGGACAACCAACATGCGAACCGATTCAGCCTTCTTCTTTCCCTTGATAATCTCTGCAGCTGCTCGCAAATCTTCGATGCGACCATTGGTGCAAGAGCCCAAGAAGATTGTGTCGACCTTGATTGACTTGAGGGGAACTCCTGCTTCAAGTCCCATGTAAGTAAGAGCGCGCTCTGCTGCTCCTCGCTCTTCAACGTCAGCGATATCCGCTGGGTTTGGCACAGAAGCATTAAGTGGAAGTCCCTGACCGGGATTTGTACCCCACGTGACAAATGGAGCTAATTCCTCGGCCTTAAGGAAAATTTCGGTATCAAACTTTGCGCCCTCATCAGTATGCAGCGTCTTCCAATAAGCAATCGCTGCATCCCAATCCTCGCCTTGAGGAGCATGTGGCTTGCTCTTGACGTATTCAAATGTTGTCTCGTCTGGTGCAATTAGTCCTGCACGTGCACCCGCCTCGATGGACATGTTGCAGATCGTCATTCGACCTTCCATCGAAAGGTTACGAATCGTGGAGCCGCGATATTCGATGACATATCCCTGACCGCCACCGGTGCCAATCTTGGCAATGATTGCAAGGATTACATCCTTTGCGGTGACACCTTCAGGTAGCACGCCATCAACGTTGATCGCCATTGTCTTAGGACGAACAAGTGGCAAGGTCTGAGTTGCAAGTACATGCTCAACCTCTGAAGTACCGATTCCAAATGCAAGAGCGCCAAATGCACCGTGTGTAGATGTATGTGAATCACCGCAGACGATTGTCATTCCCGGTTGAGTGATTCCGAGCTGTGGACCAACAACATGCACGATGCCTTGCTCTGCATCACCGAGCGAGTGAATACGGACTCCGAATTCCGCGGCGTTCTTACGCAGCGTATCTACCTGCAACCGTGAAACGGGATCTGCGATGGGTTGATCGATATTTAATGTTGGTGTGTTGTGATCTTCTGTCGCGATGGTGAGGTCGGGGCGGCGCACAATGCGACCAGCCAGGCGCAGACCATCGAAGGCTTGTGCGGAAGTCACCTCGTGGATGAGGTGGAGATCGATGTAAACGAGGTCAGGCTCACCCTCGGCGCTACGGACAACGTGGTCGGCCCAAATCTTCTCGGCGAGTGTTTTGCTCATTCCTGCTCCTTCGTTTGGCGAACTTCCCCTCAGATTCACCATCTCAAAGTGCGAGATGCTATTATCAGAGTATGGACACTAAGAATAGCGGAGTCGGAGTATTAGACAAATCGGTGCGCATTTTGGCCGTCCTTGAAGCCGGTCCTCACTCCCTCGCCGAGCTAGTAGCCGCTACTGGAATTGCTCGCCCGACGGCTCACCGACTTGCTGTTGCATTGGAATTCCATCGTTTAGTGACTCGAGATCTGATGGGTCGATTTGTCCTTGGAGCGCGCGCTGCAGAGTTGGCATCCGCTGCTGGAGAAGACCGATTGCTCTCTGTTGCAGCTCCAGCACTTGCCGCATTGCGAGATGCATGTGGTGAAAGTTCGCAGTTGTATCGTCGCCAAGGAGATCAAAGAATCTGCGTCGCAACTGCTGAGAGGCTCTCGGGACTTCGCGACTCGGTACCTGTAGGAACTGTGCTTACGATGCAAGCTGGCTCGGCTGCCCAGATTCTCTTAGCGTGGGAAGAGCCAGATAAGTTGCATCGTGGTTTGGTCAATGCCAAATTTACTGCCGCAACGCTCTCTGCAGTGCGTCGTCGTGGGTGGGCTCAATCGGTTGGTGAGCGTGAAGCAGGAGTTGCATCAGTAAGTGCGCCTGTGCGCGGTCCCAACAATAAAGTTATCGCCGCAGTGAGCATCAGTGGTCCAATGGAGCGCTTGGGAAGACAACCAGGGCGTGCACACGCAGCGCAAGTTATGGCAACCGCTGCACGACTGAGTGAGTACTTAATTCAGAGTAAATAACTTTTACTTGAGATAGACCGCAAAGAAATCGCGACTGCTAGGACTTAAATATCTATTAGCAGGGCGATCAAAGGTCACTAACTTAAATGGAACTAGCGTCGAACGCGTGTGTGAATTTTTGTACCACATGTAAGAGATCCACTCGGCATTGATATCGAGCTCCATGGCGCGAACTGCACCTGCGCTCTTTAATAAATCTGCCAAGCTCTGCACCGAGAGCGAGTTGCCAGCAACGTAAATTACATTTCCACTGGCGTCAACGCCTATGCCAGATCGCCAAACAAAGTGCGCATTCTTTACAGTCCAACCCCACTTTGCCAACACACTCTTATTCAAATCGGGAGCTTCAACTCCGTTATCAATCAAGAGGCTCAGGTTCTGTCTGACGGATGTGACATTCTGGTTCATGGTCTCTTCACTCCCCCATGACCCAATATCGAGGTGGCCATCGGAATAAATTACGAGCGAGGCTTTGCCAGTGACCAGAGGTTTAACCATCACTCCATTCTGATAATAACCACCCAAAGAATCTTTAACTTTAAAGGCGCTATTAAATGTGGCAACCAACCCTTGCAAGGACTGGGAGTTCAACACATCGCTCGAGCCAAGTTCTTTAAGGTGGCCGGGCTCTGAAAATCCGGGGTGCTGTTCGAATCTCAGCAGAGCCCCGTTCATGATCGCGATTCCAGCAAGGTAAGAGGTGTGTTGCTTGTCAGGACGAAGGTAGCCGACTTGAATGAGCGGAACTTTGCCTTTTGCCAAAACGGTCTTTAAATCTCCTTCACCGGGCAACGCTGGCGTGACGAGGGTGGGTACTTTTTTAGCGTACTGGACCGCGCTCTGCGCCAAGGTGGCGGATGCACTGCTATCTAAACTGCCACCGACCTTCGGCTTGTTGATGTCGTACTGTGCATTCTCCAAAGCTGTAACGACGAACCCCAGATAGTGATTGCGTCCCCATTCTGCCAATCGAGCAGAGAGCGGGTCGGTGCCGGGGGCGAGCAGCGCGGTCGAGATCGACCAGAGAACAACGATCAGAAAGAGCGAGGGAACCCCAATAAGAGTTCGCTTAAGTCTGCTTGTGCTCAGGATGCGGGCTTTGATGACAGCCAGACGCTCCTTCAGCCATTTCATAGCGGGAATTTACCAGTCAACGATGCGAAATTTTCCTGAACACTGATGGCGGAAGTGATTTGAAAATGACTGCTACATATTTCAATATCGACGGGGCCCACGTCACGAGATCTCTTG
>CAIMBV010000018.1 GCA_903839355.1 uncultured Actinomycetes bacterium | reverse complement strand
TGCAATACAGAACGTGCAATACAGAACGTGCAATACAGAACGTGCAATACAGAACGTGCAATACAGAACGTGCAATACAGAACGTGCAATACAGAACGTAAGTAACTAGTAATCGAGTTACTTCGAAGCAGGGGAGAGGCAGAGATGCGCGCAGGATTTGTATTTAGTGAGGTCCGAATTGGGCTGCGCAGAAATCTCACTATGACCTTCGCTGTGATTATCACCGTTGCCATTTCACTCACTTTGCTCGGAGTTGGCTTCCTCGCCAATTCACAGGTTCGAGTCATGAAGGATTACTGGTACGACAAGATTGAGGTCTCGGTATTCCTTTGCGGCTCTCTATCTCAATCGCCATCTTGTTCTGGGGGGCCAGTTACTGCGGCGCAACGTAACTCGATTCAGAGTGATTTAAAGTCCTTGCCAGTAGTACAAACCGTTTACTACGAATCACAAGCAGAGGCTTACCAACATTTCCAAGAGCAATTTAAAGGCTCTGCGATCGCCCAGAACGTAACACCAGATCAACTGCCAGAGAGTTTTCGCGTTAAATTGAAGGATCCAACTCAATTCAACGTTATTCAAAGTGCTTTTGCTGGTCGCCCTGGTGTGGATACGGTTCAGGATCAGAGACAAATACTCGATAAATTCTTCAAATTACTCGGAGTGCTACGCGATGGCGCACTACTCATTGGCATTGTGAGTGTATTGACCGCCGCGCTTTTGATTAGCAATACGCTCCGTTTGGCTGCATTTAGCCGTCGTCGGGAAACTGGTGTTATGAAGTTGGTGGGTGCCTCATCATTCTCAATTCAGCTGCCATTCCTCTTGGAAGGCCTCTTCTCGGCTCTCTTGGGTTGGGCGGTTTCGACGGGATTGCTCGCTGGTTTCAAGACTTTGGTAGATACCAAAGTCGCCCCTTTGCTCTCGTTTACTCGCTTCTTCCGCTGGACAGATGTGTGGGTCGCCTCGGCAGGATTGTTAGCTGTGGGACTTTTGGTCTCTTCTATAGCTTCGGTACTCACGCTGCGTAAATACCTCAAAGTCTAGTTTTAGAAGTACGCGACTATGTCTATAAATGATCTGAGCGGAGATGCTCAAAATGGCTCCTCGAATGGCGCGAGTCGATCAGATTTTGAGGAGCAGCAAAAGCAAAATTTATCGAAGGAAATTCCTGGACCACATCTAGGGAAGATATCGATGGTTCGGCTCTCGTTATTGCTCAGCCTCTTGCTCATCTTCTCCGGCTCGGCATATGCAATCGGATATCTTGTTAGCGAGAACCAGCACCCACCATCACTTGTAGATCAGGCTATTAAGCGAATCTCGAGCGGAGATCCGCGCTCTCCGACTGAGATTCTCCTGCAGCGTGCCGCGATCGAAGCTGTTCTTAAGGCAACTAAAGATCGCTGGTCAAATTATTTTCCACCTACTACTGCGAGCGCTTTCGATGCAACACTCGAGGGAAGATATTCCGGAATCGGAATCTGGTTACGTCGCACCCCCGCTAACCAGTTGGAGATTTCTAGCGTGCAACCCAAATCTCCCGCAGCGTTGGCAGGAATCAAAGTTTCAGATCAATTGATTTCTGTAGATGGAACGGATGTCTCCTCCGCAACTGTTGCCGACGCGATCGCGGCGTTGCGAGGAAGTCCCAATACGAGTGTTGCTCTTGATCTACGGCGGAATAGTTCGGATATCAATGTGGAGGTAAAGCGGGCGGCAGTCTTAACAGGTGATGTGCTCGCTTCACAGGTTGCGCCTAAAACTTTGTATATTCAGGTCTCTGCCATATCGCTTCACTCATCTAACGATGTTGCAACTGCCCTTGCCAGGTACCCTCATAGTCGCGGCATAATTTTGGATCTGCGTGATAATCCAGGTGGGGTTTTGAGCGAAGCCGTTGCCTTAGCTTCGCAATTCCTGAGTCCAGGCGTGGTGGTCTCATATACGCGTAAAGATGGAGTTCCTCAGGTGATGAGTTCCACAAATTCTTCTCCCGATACCGCACCGATGGTTGTCCTCATAAATGGGGCCACTGCGAGTTCGGCAGAGGTTATTGCTGGGGCGCTCCAGGATCGTAATCGCGCCGTAATCATTGGAGATCAAAGTTACGGCAAGGGAACGGTCCAAGAGATTAGTTCGCTCAGTGATGGCTCCCAACTAGAAATAACAGTTGGTCAATATCATCTGCCTTCGGGGCGTGCGATAGACCAGGTGGGCATCACCCCAGACTTGAAAGTCCCTGAAAATGGCGAGATCGCACAAGCTATATCGATTCTCGCCGGTCTAGTTGCCCTCGATTCAGGTAAGAGTAATAACCTGAAAAAGTAGGTGATAGAAGAGCTACTAGCTTTCAAACTATGCTCGTAGCCTTCGAACCATGCTCCTAACTTTCAAACTAATTGTCGCTTGATCAACTTGTGTGGATTCGTGTCAGGCTTAAGAATTTTTATAACTCATTGGCTGGTTACAAACATTGGGTACTTCTGATCGCAGAGTACTTCTGACCATTTGGTACCTCTGACCATTCTGCACTTCTGGCAGCACAGCACTCCCGACAAATCGATACACCTGACCTAGAGTCGTTCTTCCACTAACCGATATGCATCAGCGAGGTAAGAACCACTCGCGATACCATTACCCACTAGATTGGATTGAGTTCTTTACTCCTGACCACTAATGCGCCAGGACGATCTTTACAACTTCGAGAGGCAGGTGATGAAATGGTTAAGGAAATTGGTCGCAAATTAATTGCCCAGAACAAGAGTGCTCGCCATGACTATTTCATCGAGGATGTCTGGGAGTGCGGGATCATGCTCACCGGTACTGAAGTGAAGTCACTGCGGGCTGGCAGAGCGTCGATTATCGACGGCTTTGCCATGATGAATAATGGCGAGTTGTGGTTGAGTAACGTTCATATTCCCGAGTACACCGAGGGGACCTGGAACAACCACACTCCCCGTCGCGATCGGAAGTTGTTGATGCACAAAAAGGAGATCGACAAAATCGCCGGCATCATTAAGCAAGGCGGACTCACTTTGATTCCCCTCTCGCTCTATTTCAAGGATGGCAAGGCAAAAGTTGAGCTGGCTTTAGGTAAAGGCAAGAAGGCATATGACAAGCGCCAAGATTTGAAGGAGAAAGAGGCGAACAGAGAAATGACTCGAGCCCTTTCGCGTAGAAACTCGGGGAAAGATTAAAGACAATTGTTCTAAATTAGTTCTACATAAGTTCCATCTAGCTACATAAGTTCCATCTAGCCGCATAAGCTCTATCTAGATTATGTGTTGGGTAAGCCGTAAGTTGGCCAATTAATTTGGGACTGACACTCCAACAGGATCTTCTATGTGTCTCAACACATCTATTCATTTTGACCAACAAGACTTGTCCCCTCATGAGGCTCCTGTTCAATAAAATTTGAGTTTCCCGGCCGTGAGATTCCACTCACGTTCGGGAGATTATTATCAAATATGAGGCTAAGTGCTCTCATATTTCGTACTACTGCTGACTTCGCTCGCATAATTGCTCTCACACTTACTGGGCACAATTAACCTACTGGGCACAATTAAGCTACTGGGCACAATTAAGCTACTGGGCACAATTA
>CAIMBV010000017.1 GCA_903839355.1 uncultured Actinomycetes bacterium | reverse complement strand
TTGAGTACCAACCCTTAGGAGTTGTTGGAGTCATAGGGCCTTGGAACTATCCAGTCTTTACTCCCATTGGTTCGATTGCATATGCACTAGCGGCGGGCAATGGTGTCGTCTTTAAACCTAGCGAATACACCCCGGGTGTTGGCCATTGGCTCGGAGAGTCTTTTAATCGCGTTGCACCTCAAGCAAATATATTTTTTGTGGCAACAGGTGGACCCGAAACAGGTGCGGCGCTCACCCAGAGTGCAGTCAATAAAATTGCATTCACGGGATCAACTGCGACCGGTAAGAAAATTGCGGCAAGTTGTGCCGAAAACCTGACTCCAGTCCTAATGGAGTGTGGTGGCACAGACCCGGCGATTATCGATAGAGATTGCGATATTGATAAAGCCGTTGAAGCAGTGCTCTGGGGAGCTATGGCTAACGCAGGCCAAACTTGCGTTGGTATCGAGCGCGTCTATGTTCATCAAGATATTGCGGCTCAATTCATTGAGAAAATATCACAGCTCGCAAAAGAACTTGTAGTTGGTCGTGATTATGGAGCGGCAACCATCCCTAAGCAGCTTGCGGTCATTGATTCCCACATTAAGGACGCAGCAATGTTGGGTGCAGAATTTATCGTGGGATCCTCAGATTCCGTCCAAGCTCCCTATGTTCTTCCGACCATCATGACCGGGGTACCCGAGGAGAGTTTGGCCGTTGCTGAAGAGACTTTCGGCCCAACGCTCACCATCAGAAGTGTTGCAACGATGGGAGAGGCGATCGTGCTAGCCAATGCCTCCAAATACGGTCTAGCAGCCTCGGTCTGGTCCAAGCGTCAAGGCAAGGCAATAGCGCGCCAACTTCAATGCGGGATGGTCTCGGTAAATTCCGTTTTGTCATTTACCGCCACCCCGAGCATGCCTTTTGGTGGAGTAAAGCAGAGCGGTTACGGTCGGGCACATGGACGCGAAGGCCTTAGGGAGTTTGCCTACACACGCTCTGTAGTTGCAACCCGATTTAATATTCCGCTGCGCTTCACCACTTTCAAAAGGACAGCTGCTACTGATTCATTCATTAGGCGATTGGTTTCATTTCTGAATCGCTAGGGGCGAACTAAGACCCCTAATATCGAGGCGCGTTTCGTGATCGCTCGATTCTCGGTTTGCGTTGATCTTTCTTGCTCCAGCACGCGGTGTGCCAATGTCGCCTGCTCTCCAGGTCATCATCGATCCACGCGACGATATGTGGAGTCGCGGTAGGAATTAATTGATCGCATCCGGGACAGCGATATGGTTTAGATGAGCTAGAGCCCGTGATCTTGCGGACGGTGTAGATACCTTCATGATGCTCCTCAACGGTCTGGAACGAGGTGCTGACATCACGATCCTCTGGATTTTGGCCAGAGGAGCTCCTTCCCTTGGGGTGATTGCGGCGCGGGCTCATGGCCCTATTCTTTCGTATTCCCAGCAAATCTTCGCCTCATAAATTGGCTTCTGCATAAGCAAATAAGGCAAGATAAATCCATGAGCGCTGCTATAGAAGTACTCGATCTGCGCAAGAACTATGGGGAACACGAGGCGGTAGCCGGCATCTCCCTCACCATTGAGCGTGGAGAGATATACGCCATCTTGGGGCCAAATGGCGCCGGTAAGACCACCACAGTTGAAATCCTGGAAGGTTTCCGAGATCGAGATAGTGGAACCGTCAAAGTCCTAGACGCCGATCCAGGCGCGCTCGGCGTTCATGGCTCTGCATGGCGCAATCGAATTGGAATCGTGCTGCAATCCACCAGCGATGCCGCTGAACTCACAGTTGCCGAAACGGTTCACCACTTTTCCCACTATTACACCAACCCCAAAGATCCAGACTCCGTCATCGAACTCGTCGGGTTGACAGAAAAGCGAGATGACAGAATCCGCACTCTCTCAGGCGGTCAACGTCGTCGCTTGGATGTGGCGCTTGGAATAATCGGCTCACCAGAAATCCTTTTTCTTGATGAACCCACCACTGGATTTGATCCAGAGGCACGTCGCGCATTCTGGGAATTAATTTTGGCTCTTAAAGCAGAGGGCACCACAATTTTGCTCACGACGCACTATCTCGATGAAGCTGAAGCTTTGGCCGATCGAGTCGCCGTAATCAATGCCGGAAAAATTATTGAGATAGCTACACCAGCAACACTCGGTGGTCGCCACCTTGCCAAGGCAACTATCACTTGGAGTGAAAATGGTTCTTCGCACCAAGAACTATCCGACAACCCAACTGAGGTTGTTCTCGAGTTAGCAAAGAGATTCAACGGTCACGTTCCTGATTTAACCGTAACTAGACCTTCCCTAGAAGATATTTATTTAACCATGATTGAAGGTCAACAATGAGTTCTCTACGAATTGGTCTCTCTCGTGGAAATATCGAAATCAAGCAATTCTTACGTCAAAGAGAGTCTGTAATCTTTACCCTCTTCTTCCCAGTCCTCTTGCTCTTCATCTTTGGAAGCGTATTCAAAAATAACATTGCTCCAGGTGTCACCTTCAGTCAATACTTTGTGGCGGGAATGGTTGCATCTGGCTTAATCAACACGGGCTTCCAACAATTAGCAATTAATATCCCAATGGAGCGCGATAACGGGGCGCTCAAGCGCTTGCGCGGAACTCCGATGTCACCAATCTCCTTCTTTTTCGGAAAAGCAATCTTGGTCTTCGTCGCGATGTTGGCTCAAGTGTTGATGCTGCTCGTCTTTGGTGCACTCTTCTTCCACCTCCACCTTCCCCACAGCGTGAATCTCTGGGTGCGATTTGCCTGGCTCGTTATTTTGGGTTCAGCAAGTTCTACCGTCCTTGGCATCGCTCTGGCAGGGATCATTAAAAGCGGTAGAGGTGCACCTGCAGTGGTCTCCCCATTTGTCATCGTCTTGCAATTCATCAGCGGCGTCTTCTTTGTCTTTTCGAGCCTCCCCAAATGGATGCAGGACTTTGCTTCTATCTTCCCTCTCAAATGGCTCACTCAAGGGATGCGCTCGGTCTTCCTACCAGCTAATTTCGCACTCAAAGAGCCCGCTGGCTCTTGGGAAATTGGAAAGATCGCTCTTGTACTCATCATTTGGTTAGTGGCAGGAACCTTGCTCGCTATACGTTCCTTTAAGTGGTCTAGACAGTGAAATTGCGCAGGGTTGCAATAGCCCTGATAGCACTTCAGTTTCTGAGTGCGCCCGTAGCCCTTGCCGCGACCGCAAAACCTACGCCTAAAGTTACTTCGGTCAAGAAACCTTCTACTTCAAAGAAGGTGAGCGTCGCAAAGAAGTCGAAGACAAAAACAGCTTCGGCCAAGACCTCGATAAAGAAAACAACATCAACGAAATCAGCGACGACAGCAAAGAAGAGTGCGGTCTCCCCAAAGAAGACCACAAGCGCTAAGAAGACTTTAACAACCAAGAAGAGCGCTACCTCGACGATCAAGAAAACCGTCACAACGAAGAGATCAGTGACTGTCCACAAATATGTTTATCACGCACCGGTTCGAAAGGCAGTCACGCCCACTCCTGCCGTGAAGTGGCCTCCATCTGGTTTTAAGTCAGTAGGAACTGCCTATGCTCGCGTGCCTACTGGCGCCGAACTCCTTGGGATTCTCTCTGCGATGAAGGATTCGGTATCGCCAGTAAATTCTTGTTCCGTCGATCCAAATAAACCTTCTGTTCCTGCTTTATCGTGTGCCGCAATTTTGGTCGGCTCCACTCAACGGTGCACATGGTGGAAAGTTTCGTCGCTCATCACTGGAATTGATCCTGCTAACCCCGCAGGCCGAGTAAATATTGGAAAGATAACCGATATGGAAGCTGGGGCAACTGCTAAAACTATTCAAACTATTGTTTTAGTAAGCCCTATTCCGCTTCAAACTGGAATTGAATTTACGGGGATTCAAGCCGAGTGCGGCATTGGACCCACAACAGATCCAATACCAAGTTCAACTTTCGTTCCCGATCCTTCGTACACTCCGGCGCCAAGCACTTCGCCAACGC
>CAIMBV010000016.1 GCA_903839355.1 uncultured Actinomycetes bacterium | reverse complement strand
GGGATTACCAACTCTGCTTTTAGAACGCTCTGCCGCGAACAAGGTGCAGGTCTCTTTGTCTCAGAGATGGTGACTGCTCGAGCCTTGATCGAACGTCACCCAGAGACTTTGCGTTTGATCACGCCAGGTAAGGGTGAATCACCTCGCTCTGTTCAGCTCTATGCCGTTGACCCAACGGTTGTGGGACAGGCGATTGATCTGCTTGGATCAGAAAATCTCGCCGATCACGTCGACCTCAACTTCGGATGTCCAGTCCCTAAAGTGACGCGACGCGGCGGGGGAGCGGCGCTTCCGTATAAGCGAAATCTCTTTAGTGCAATCGTTGGTTCGTCGGTTAAGGCGGCATCTAAATATGGAATCCCCGTCACGGTAAAGATGCGCGTTGGTATCGATAGCGATCACCACACATATTTAGAGGCGGCGCAATCGGCGGCAGATTTGGGAGTTGCCTGGATTGCGCTGCATGCTCGCACTGCAGAGCAGATTTATGAAGGCCAGGCCGACTGGTCGCGTATTGCACAACTTGTAGAGCACTTAGCGCCAACTGGCGTTCCAGTACTTGGAAATGGAGATATCTGGTCTGGTGCGGATGGGTTGCGCATGATGCAAGAGACCGGTTGCGCAGGAGTAGTTGTCGGTCGCGGGTGTTTGGGTCGGCCATGGCTCTTTGCAGATTTGGTTGCGGCATTTAATGGCGAAGAATCGCCAGCACTTCCAACGCTCTTTGAAGTTCGTAAAGTGATGTATCGCCACGGTGAACTTCTCGTGGAGTTTTTTGAGAGCGAAGGTCGGGCGATGCGTGATCTGCGCAAACATATGGCCTGGTATCTCAAAGGCTTTTCCGTGCCACGCGAACTAAGAGCAGGATTTGGAATGGTCTCCTCGCTCGGCGAACTCGAGCATCTGCTCTCACAATTAGAAGAGCAGCCTTACCCCACTGCAATCGCTGAGGCGCCTCGTGGTCGTCGTAGCCATGGACGCGCAGTAAGTCTTCCTGATGGTTGGCTCAACGATCCAGATGAATTTGCATCGATCACAATTGATGATGCGGTCTCTGGCGGCTGATTGTGTTTCTCTTCAAAATTCTGCGCCGCATCATCGCTGCGATTCTTCTGATCATCATCGTCGTTCCGCTCTATGTTGCATCACAAATTTGGTGGACGGCGCATCACCCAGCAATTAGCCAGAGCGATGCAATCGTCGTCTTGGGAGCTGCGCAAGATAACGGCACACCAACTGCGATCTTGGCCGAGCGCATCAAGCAAGCAAAGTTGGCTTATCAAGCAGGTGAAGCGCCTTTGATCATCACCGTTGGAGGTAGCCAGAAAGGCGATCTATCTACCGAAGCTGCCGCCAGCCGCAATTCATTAATCGCGCAACATATTTCGCGTAACCATGTGGTGGCGCTGCCGGTTGGCAAGGACACTCTGACCAGCACAGTTGCCTATGTCAGTTACATGAAATTACGCGGACTCAAGAGCGTGATCATCTCTACCGATCCCTATCACTGCTATCGCGCCATGGCTGAGGCACGTGATTTGGGTGTAAGCGCGACTTGCGCAGAGGCTCAGAGTGGTCCGGGCTCTCTCAAATCCACCGGAGTTCGCTACATATTCCGCGAAACCGCGGCTTATCTGGCTTATGAGACGGTAGGCCGCTTTGGAATTCACCTTAGCGATCAGATAAAGAAATAGGCCCATCAAAGAAATACACTGGGCCTCCTATGGTTCTTCGTCAGGCAGTTGAGTCTCCGGGTTACACCGAGTCCGACCGCGCCCGCTTCTTAAACGAACCTGCCAAGCGGATGGGGCGAACCGAGTTTGCCCGAGATCGCGCTCGCATCATCCACTCTTTCGCGTTGCGCCGCCTGGCTGCCAAGACTCAAGTCGCAGTTCCCTGGCTCGCTGATTTTCCCCGTACTCGCCTGTCACACTCCCTTGAGTGCGCTCAAGTTGGTCGCGAACTGGGATGGGCACTTGGCGCAGATCCAGATTTGATGGAAGGCGCCTGCCTCGCCCACGATATTGGCCATCCACCTTTTGGGCATAACGGTGAAGATGCCCTCAACGCGGTCTCGCAAGATTGTGGTGGCTTTGAAGGCAACGCCCAATCCTTTCGATTATTAGTGCGCCTGGAGGCAAAGACCGTGGATGAAAGCGGTCGCTCTGTCGGATTGAATCTCACCCGCGCCTCTCTTGATGCTGCAACCAAATATCCATGGCCGCGCGCCGTCAACAATCGCAAGTTTGGCGTCTATGACGATGATCAAGAGATCTTTGATTGGGTTCGCATTGGTGCGCCAAAGGGACGGCAATCCATGGAGGCGCAGATCATGGATTGGTCTGATGATGTTGCTTACAGCGTTCACGATTTAGAGGATGCGCTCGTTACTGGCCATGTGAAGCTCGAAGGGCTGAGTGAAGATCTGCCGGAACTCTTTAACGTCGCCCACAACTCTTACATGAGCGATATGGCCGAAGCAGAAGCGCAAGAAGCTCTTGCATCACTCCAATCACTCTCGTGCTGGCCGAAGAATTACGATGGCTCACATCGTGCGCTCGCACGCCTTAAGGATCTCGCCTCGCAATTAGTTGGTCGCTTTGCCCTCGCTGCAGAAAGCGCTACCCGCGATGAGTATGGTGATGGACCACTAACTCGTTATAACGCCAACTTGGTTGTGCCGCGCGCTCAGCGCATCGAGGTCGCAAT
>CAIMBV010000015.1 GCA_903839355.1 uncultured Actinomycetes bacterium | reverse complement strand
GTTCCACGATCTTCATGAAAAGTGGGATCGTATCGGAATGACCGAACGCAGCAAGCGTGCTGCATTGGAAGCCCGACTCGAAAAGGTGCAAGCCGAGATCGACTCTCTGCATCAAGAAGTTTCACGCCGCAGCGATCCAACCGCAATTGCTCACGCCAATAGCGTTGTGCAAGGTCTCTTGGATGCGATCGAGAACTACGAGAAGCAAGCTGCAAAAGCAGAGGCCGCAGGTCAAAGCGCTAAAGCACTGGTAGCACGCGAAGCCGCTGCCGCTCGTAAGGCATGGCTTGCAGAAGCTCAAAAGGGTCTAGCAGACTTTAAAAAGTAATTAGTTGTTGGTGACTCGGTAAACATCGTAGACACCAGCGACGCTCCGTACCGCCGATAAAACTGTATCCAAATGCAGTGCATCGGCCATCTCGAATGTGAAGCGCGATAGCGCGACTCTATCTTTGCTGGTGCTAACGGCTGCGTTCAAGATATTTACATGTTGATCTGCAAGTGTACGCGTAATGTCAGAGAGAAGACCTGAACGATCAAGGGCTTCCACTTGAATATTCACCAGGAATAAAGCTCTGGCGCTGTTGTTCCATTTAACTTCAACGATGCGATCGCCTTGGTGCTCTTTAAGATCGTTGACGTTGATGCAATCCGCGCGGTGCACACTCACACCACTGCCCTTGGTTACAAAACCTGTGATCTCATCACCAGGCACCGGAGTGCAACAACGTGCAAGTTTTACTAAGAGATCACCTGCGCCTTCAACATCCACTCCAGATGAATTGCGCTTCGCCGCGGTTGGTCTGCGGAAGAGATGATCAATGTTCTCCTCCGGAGCATCCTCTTCATTGCCTAGTTGATGGGCCAACTTCTCAATGACAGAGGCTGCTGAGACGTGTCCATTACCAACTGAGGCATACAACGCCTCAATGTCCGGAAAGTGAAGTTCGTGCGCCAGCTCGAGGATGGCCTGACCAGCGAGAATCTTCTGCAGAGGCATCCCCGCTTTGCGCATCTGACGGGCGATCGATTCTTGCCCAGCCTCTATCGCCTCTTCACGTCGCTCCTTTGAAAACCACGCCTTGATCTTGGAGCGCGCCCTCGGTGACTTTACAAAGTTAAGCCAATCACGGCTGGGGGCTGCATTGGGACTTTTATTAGTGACAATATCCACCACGTCGCCATTTGCAAGGGCCGACTCTAATGGAATCAACTTCCCATTTACCTTGGCACCGACACATCTATTGCCGACTTCGGTATGAACTGCATAGGCAAAGTCCACCGGCGTCGAACCAGCAGGAAGAGCTACAACACTCCCCTTTGGAGTGAAGACAAATACCTCAGGAGTTCGCAAGTCGTAGCGAAGGGTGTCGAGGAATTCACTTACATCTTCACTCTCTTGTTGCCATTCATGCAATTGCTTCAGCCAGATAACTCCTGGATCGTTCTCAACGCTCTTTGGACCCTTTGATTTATATTTCCAGTGTGCCGCGATACCGAACTCGGCGCGAGCATGCATATCAGTGGTTCGAATCTGTATCTCTACAGCTTTTCCATTTGGTCCAATGACAGTGGTATGAAGGGATTGATAAAGATTAAATTTGGGCATCGCTATGTAATCTTTAAATCGACCAGGAATAGGACTCCATCTGGCGTGGATTGCTCCTAGAACTGCGTAGCAATCTCTCACATCATCGACAATGACCCGAATTCCTACCAGATCATAGATCTCGCTAAATTCCCGACCACGAACAATCATCTTCTGAAAGACGCTGTAAAGGTGCTTTTGGCGCCCTTTAATAGTCGCTCTGATGCCTTCTACCGCGAGATCACGTTCAATCTGATCTGTGACCTCGGCCGTGAACTTCTCACGCAGAGGTTGCCGTTCACTGACGAGTCTTTCGATCTCTTCATACTTTTTGGGTTCGAGCACCTTGAAAGATAGATCTTCCAACTCCCACTTGATGGCGTTCATTCCCAGTCTGTGAGCCAGTGGCGCATAAATATCTAGAGTCTCGCGCGCCTTGCGTGAGGCGCTTTCAGGTGAGACAAATTGCCAAGTTCGCGCGTTATGGAGGCGATCGGCCAGCTTTATAACCAGGACCCTTATGTCCTTAGACATGGCGACGACCATTTTGCGAAGGGTTTCTGCCTCAGCAGTGGGGCCGTAGGTCAACTTGTCTAACTTGGTAACACCATCCACTAGCTGAGCTACTTCATCGCCAAAGTCATGACGTAGGGCCTCAAGTGAATAAGGGGTATCTTCGACGGTATCGTGAAGAAGTGCCGCAGTTATCGTCGCTTGATCCATTCCAAGTTCCGCCAAGATCTCGGCAACGGCAACTGGATGAGTTATGTAGGGTTCACCGGATTTACGCACCTGTCCCGCATGAGCACCGCTGGCAACTTCAAAGGCGTGCTCAAGTTCGGCACTTTTAAATTCGGGAAGGTTTGTGCTCAGAGTCTGGGCAAGGGGAGCTAGCAGCGTGTTCATTCCACTGCCCTCCCCTCACTCCAAATTATCGACGGTTCTTGCGCTTTGGTTGATTGCGAGGACCGCGCTCGCGATTCTCCTTGGAGTGCGTTGAAGTAACAATATTGGATACTTCTGCATCTCCCTTGATTACTACCGCTTCACCTGGTGCTTGAGGTCCGCGCTGAGCAACGCGCTTTGCAAGGGCTTGCATAGCGGGTTCACGCTCACGAAGTGTTGCCAAGATTGGCGTTGCAATAAAGATCGAAGAATATGTTCCGGTCGCTAAACCAATGAAGAGAGCAAGAGAGAGATCCTTCAAGGTTCCTGCACCCAGCAATCCAGCACCCACAAAGAGGATGGAGGCCACTGGAAGTAGCGCGATCAAAGAGGTATTGAATGAACGCACGAGAGTCTGATTAACCGCAAGATTTGCTGCCTGCGAATAGGTGTACTTTCCAGTGCTGGTAATCGAGCGGGTATTTTCGCGCACTTTGTCGAAGACCACAACGGTGTCGTAGAGCGAATAACCGAGAATAGTTAAGAAGCCGATAACCGTTGCAGGTGTGACATCAAAGCCAACCAGGGCGTAGATACCAACCGTAATGAAAATATCGTGGACAACTGCGATGATCGCAGCCTGAGCCATCTTCGGTTCAAATGCCAGTGCCAGATAGAGAAGTACAACCAACAAGAAACCAATAAGCGCTTGAATCGCCTTATGGGTGATGTCCTTACCCCATGATGGTCCGATACTCAGAACGTTTATATCCGCATTGGGGATATTGAAATCCTTGGCAATGGAGTTCTCAATGGCGTCGTTTTGAGCGTTGGTCAGAGTCTTAGTCGTAATGCGAAGTTTGTTAGTTCCAATCTTCTGCACGATGGTCTCGGAGGTTATTCCACTATCGGTCACTGCCTTCTGTCCTTGAGCTACCGAGACGGAAGAGGCTGTGAAAGTGAATTCTGAGCCACCCTTGAATTCAATTCCAAGATGGAGGCCCTGTACTGAAAGTGCAACTGCAGAGATGATGATTACGATTCCGGAGAGCGCGTAGAAGCGGCGACGCTTACCGATAATGTCAAAGGACTTTTCACCGCGATAGAGGCGGCCGCCCATTCCAGATAAACGTGACATTTAAGCGACATCCTTTCGTGTTACAACACCTAAACTAGCTGCTGAAAAGCCAGAGAATCGATGACCACTTGCATAGAAATGCAACCTCGAGAGCAAGGTGACTAATGGTTTTGTGAAGAAGAAGACTACGAAGAGATCTACAAAGGTCGTCAGACCAAGTGTTGCGGCGAAACCACGCACATCACCCACGGCGAAAAAGTACAGCAGCGCTGCGGCGATGAGAGAGACCGAGTCGGCCACGATGATGGTCCGCTTAGCACGGGTCCAACCAGTATCCACCGCGGTTCGTAGCGATCTTCCATCACGAACTTCATCACGCAATCTCTCGAAGTAAACGATGAATGAGTCGGCGGTAATACCAATAGAAACGATGGCACCGGCAATACCAGCAAGAGACAGCGAGAAGCCGATCCACTTACCGAGCAGGATAAAGAGGAGATAGGTAATACCTCCGGCAATCGTGAGCGAACCAACGCTCACAACTCCTAAACCGCGGTAGTAGAGAATTGAGTAGACGACCACAAGCAGAAGTCCGATAAGTCCGGCGAGTAAGCCATCATGCAACTGGTTTGATCCCAATGTAGGAGAAACTTGTTCTACATCTCCGCGATCAAATGCCAATGGAAGTGCACCGTACTTAAGTTGATCAGCCAAAGTCGTGGCGTCGGCCTGAGTAAAGTTTCCTGTGATCTGTGCATTACCCGCGGTGATTGCAGATTGAATAGCGGGTGATGTAACAACCAGGCCGTCGAGAACTACGGCTACTTGATTCTGAGGCGATGCCAATTTCACAACACGCGTAGTGATCGCAGCAAACTTCTTAGTTCCAGCGCTCTTGAAGTTCAAGAGAACCATCCAACCATTTCCATTTGTCTGGTCGAGGTTGGCACTAGCGCTAGCAATGTCGGTACCAACTACTTCTGCAGGTCCAAGAATATATTTGGCGCTTCCATCTCTATTACATGCAATGATCGGAGAGTTCGGATCATCGATATTTCCACCTTGACGATTTGCAGCCTTGGTGCAATCGAGTGCAGCAAATTTCGCATCGAGAGCCGCGGTAACACCAGTCGGATATGTCGGAGTTAATACCGCCGCCTTGGTAGGCGTAGGAGTTGGAGTTGCCTTGGACCCCTTGGGAGGAACAACGACTGTTGAGGTCGAGGTGCTCGAGGTGGATGTAGTTTTGGAGTTTCCGGCGCCGACTGCGAGTACCTGACGGAAGCGAAGTTCAGCGGTCTGTCCAACCTGGTCCACAATGCTTGTTCCCGTAGCACCTGGAACCGAAATAACGATCTGCTGGTTGTTGCCAGTGCCTTGAGCAGTTACCTGGCTTTCAGCCACACCGTAAGCATTCACGCGCTGACGGATGATCGCTACCGCCTGTGCAATATCAGCTGATGAAACCGTTCCCCCCTTGGCAACTCTTGGCTGCAAGGTGACGCTGGTACCCCCACGAAGATCGAGTCCGAGCTTGACCTTGTCGTTCTGGATAAAAGCCAGAGCGCTGAAGGCGACCAAGACGAGGGCCAGAATGGCGAGGGTTCGTCCGGGCTTGGCCTGGGACTTAATTGATTTAGAAATGTTGGCAGACATAAGACGCAAGTCTAGGCATCCAGTGAGGGCATGTCTAAAATGCCAAGTTCTCCTTGCGGCGGTGTCTCCCCTAGGTGATTCCACCCAGCTGCGGTAGCCATTCGACCGCGCGGTGTTCGAGCCAATAACCCTCGTCGCAACAGAAAGGGTTCCGCCAGACTCTCAAGGGTCTCAGCCTCTTCACCCATGGACATTGCCAGAGTTGTAAGCCCAACAGGGCCCCCCTTGAATTTATGGATCAGCGTCTCTAGAAGGTTTCTGTCGAGCCGATCGAGGCCAAGGAGATCGACCTCATACATGGCTAGGGCTGATTGAGCTCCAGCCAGATCTACAGATCCATCGCTATGAACTTCGGCATAGTCTCGAACGCGTCGTAACAATCTATTAGCCACTCTCGGGGTGCCCCGAGAACGGGAGCCAATCTCCACAATCGCATCTTCAGTGATTGGAACCTTAAGCAACTGGGCGCTTCTCCTGACAATCGTGGAGAGTTCCCCGTCCCCATAAAAATCTAATTGAGCGGTAAACCCGAATCTGTCTCGAAGCGGACTTGGCAGCAATCCAGCTCTCGTTGTCGCGCCAATTAACGTGAAATGAGGCAAGGAGAGAGGGATCGCTGTTGCGCCCGCCCCCTTTCCGACTACAACATCAACGCGGAAATCCTCCATCGCCATGTACAGAAGTTCTTCGGCGGGACGAGACATGCGATGTATCTCATCCAAAAATAGAATCTCGCCCTCCACTAATGAGGAGAGGATGGATGCCAGATCGCCTGCATGTTGAATAGCAGGTCCACTCGTAATCCGAATCGGTGCCTTCATCTCGTTGGCAATAATCATTGCAAGAGTTGTCTTACCGAGGCCCGGAGGTCCAGCAAGCAGAATATGGTCAGCTGGAGTCTTTCTAGAGCGAGCAGCGGTTAGGAGAAGATCGATCTGACCCGCAACTCTTTTTTGGCCAACGAACTCCCCTAGGTTCTTTGGACGAAGCGCTAACTCTTGAACTCTCTCGGAGTCGTCCGCGAAATCGCTGGTAACCGACTCGCTCACTTTGAGGCACCACCAGAAAGAGCTGCGCGAAGAAGTTCAGAGATAGGTTCTTTCGAAAGATCTTTGAATTGGGATGTAAGTTGCTCAATCCGCTCTTGACTCTCGCGAGCAGAGAAACCTAAACCTACTAGTGCGCTATTTAGTTGATCTCTCCATGCGCCCGAATCGGAAATCTCTGAGACGGCGTACACATCTAACTTATCTTTCAGCTCTAGAACTAATCGTTGCGCCCCCTTCTTGCCCAGACCCGGGATTCTTTCAAGGAGTTCACTCTGCTCATTCTTTATCGCACTCAAAATCTCTTCGCTCTCATAAACATTGAGCGCCGATTGCGCGACCTTGGGGCCAATACCCGTGACAGTCTGCAAGAGTTCAAAGATCTCACGAGCGAGTACTGATTCAAATCCGTAGAGGGTCAGGGCATCTTCGCGTACGACAAGTACTGTATGAAGAAAGGTAGATGTTCCCGCAACTAACCCTGCCGCAATTCGTGCGGGTACATGGATAAGAAGCCCTACGCCTCCGACCTCAACTACAACCGAACCAGAACGAACCGCTTTAACAACACCGGAGACCGAGGCGATCATGCCGGAGTCGCCTTAGTAGCACGAGATGTGAGTCGAGCTCTTTCATTAGCCAAAGCGATCTCTAACTTAGAATCTCCCACCCCTCGCCAATGGTGACAAATCGCTAGGGCCAGAGCATCGGTGCTATCTACCGGCTTAGGTATCGCATCTAAACGCAAGAGACGTTGCACCATAAGTGCCACTTGCTTCTTATCCGCACGACCTGATCCAGTCACTGAGGCCTTGACTTCAGAAGGAGTGTGCATCACAACTGGAATACCCGCTTTTGCTGCAAGTAAAAGCGCGACTCCTGCTGCCTGCCCTGTGGCCATGGCGGTCTTTACATTTAATTGCGAGAAGACTCTTTCGACGGCAATCACATCGGGTTCAATTCGTTCAATCCAGAGAGAGATTGCCGTTTCTAACTCCAGTAGCCGCGCTTCTAAAGGTGCATCAACGGTTGTACGAATTACTCCAACATCAACCATGTAGAGCGCGTTGGAACCGCGACTCTCGACAACGCCGAGGCCACATCGGGTTAAACCCGGATCGATCCCCAGCACTCTCATGCCATTAAGCCTATTGGTCGAGGCTAGCCATTACCTCGTCAGACACATCGAAGTTGCCGTACACGTTCTGCACATCATCGAGCTCTTCAATAGCATCAATCAAATTAAAGACTTTGGTCGCGGTCTCCGCATCGAGCGGAACAGAGAGCGACGGCAAGAACGAGGTATCTGCTGACTCGTAATCAATCCCAGCTCCTTGAAGCGCGGTGCGAACGGCCACAAGGTCACTTGGCTCAGAAACGATCTCGAAAGAATCTCCCAAGTCATTTACCTCTTCGCAACCGGCATCGAGAACTACCTCGAGAATGCGATCTTCGGTAATGCCTGCAGTCTTATTAACAATGACGACGCCTTTGCGGTTGAACATATACGAGACCGATCCCGGATCAGCCATCGATCCTCCATTGCGAGTTACAGCAACGCGTACTTCAGAGGCAGCGCGATTGCGACTATCGGTCAAACATTCGATCATGAGAGCAACGCCACCAGGTGCATAGCCCTCGTACATGATGGTCTGCCAATCGGCGCCACCGGATTCGAGTCCACCTCCGCGCTTTACCGCGCGTTCAATATTGTCTGCCGGCATAGAGTTTTTCTTCGCCTTTGCAATGGCATCAAAGAGCGTTGGGTTGCCATCAATATCGGGTCCACCATTGCGGGCTGCAATCTCGATGGCCTTAATCAATTTTGCAAAATTCTTGGCGCGACGTGAATCGATTACCGCCTTCTTATGCTTTGTCGTTGCCCATTTGGAATGGCCTGACATTTAACTCACCAACCTTGTTCTGACTCTTTTGAGCCGCGCGCGTTGTTACGCAACGGCCGCCTTGCATATATTCTCAATGAAGTAGCGATGTACCCGATTATCCCCCGTTATTTCTGGGTGAAATGAGGTTGCCAACAGGTTTCCTTGCTGGACCGCAACAGGGTGCAATTCTCCCTCAATTTCTACAGATGCCAAAACTTCAACGCCCGTCCCCACCGACTCAACCCAAGGGGCGCGGATGAAGATTGCCCGAACGGCCGGAGAGGTGATTCCAACCATGTTCAAATTCGCCTCAAATGAGTCGACCTGGCGACCAAAAGCATTGCGTCGCACGGTGATATCCATGCCACCGAAACTCTCTTGACCCACAG
>CAIMBV010000014.1 GCA_903839355.1 uncultured Actinomycetes bacterium | reverse complement strand
TCCAGAGATCGTGGCGGCGTGCCCTGCGGCTCTGAGTTTGTCGACTAGCGCCATCGATTTTGGATATGCCTCGCGGCGGTAACTTTGATGCAAGAAATCCTCGGTGGCTGTGAGCAGTAAATCGGGACGAGTAGCGAGCGCGACTGAGAGAAGCGCTGCATGCGAGGAGTTGAGCACCGCATCACGATGCGGAATTGTTTCAGGTAATAACTTGCGAGCCTTCGCCGTTGAAAGGCTGTGCTCAGGAATAAATAGAATCGCTTTAATCTCGTGGTGCACTGGAATGCATACTGCGCGCCCGGTCTTTACTCCATAAATATCTTCCATCCAAGCGATGGTGGCGCCGCCATGTATGGCTGCAGCAACATTGTCGGGATGGCCTTCAATCTCAGTTGCAAGCAAGAGCATTTCTTCGAGCGACATCAATTGCTCACCACCCAGAACTAGTTCCCGAGCAAGTGCTAAGCCACCAACGATTGCTGAGGATGAGGAACCTAAACCTTTGCCGTGTGGTGTTACGTTCAAAGCCCGAAGTGCTAGTCCACGAGGCTTCTGTCCCATAAATTCAAAACCGCGCAGCATAGATTTGATAACAAGATGATTCTTATCTCTTTTAACTTCATCGGCGCCTTCGCCCGAGACATCAACATCAAAAATTGCTTCATCAAGAACTTGCGCTGCATATCGATCACGTAGATCAAGTGCGAGACCGAAAGTATCAAAGCCGGAGCCTAAATTAGCACTTGTGGCAGGAACGCTTACCTGCGCCATCTGTGCCTTAAAGGTTAGGCGGCCGGCGGCCATTACTGCAGGCCCATCGCTGCCGCTGCCTGCTTAAGGTCAACTGGAATCACGATCGGAGCCGCTGCCCCATCCAATATCCACTGCACATCTTTAAGTCCGTTACCAGTAACAGTGATTACGATCTTCTTACCTTTAGGAAGAACTCCTTGAGCCTTCTTCTTGAACAAACCTGCGATGCCGGCCGCGCTAGATGGCTCAACAAAGACGCCTTCTTTAGCAGCAACTAGGCGATAAGCACTCAAAATCTCTTCATCGGTGACTGAGTCGATCAAGCCACCTGAACTGTCTCGCGCCTCAATGGCTTGCCGCCATGAAGCTGGATTACCTATGCGAATTGCGGTGGCAATGGTTTCCGGATTCGTTACAACTTCTCCAAGAACAATTGGGGCGGCGCCTGCAGCTTGAAATCCCCACATGTGAGGGAGTTTGGTGGCGAGCCCATCGCGGAAATACTCGGTGTAACCCTTCCAATACGCCGTGATATTTCCAGCGTTACCTACAGGAAGAACGTGATAATCGGGAGCATCACGTAACATATCCACTATCTCAAATG
The DNA here is from genome assembly GCA_903839355.1 of uncultured Actinomycetes bacterium. GTDB lineage: Bacteria > Actinomycetota > Actinomycetes > Nanopelagicales > Nanopelagicaceae > PALSA-747. The sequence continues at coordinate 6,724 of CAIMBV010000014.1, read as the reverse complement.
AAGCGGTCTTCTGCCCTTCGATGCGAAATGGGTTCACCGAGTTCACGAGAGCCACTGGGTAATTATTTGCTAGATCGCGAGCCAAGGTTAAACAATCATCAAAATTTCCATCGACCTGTAGCAAGGTGGCGCCATGGGCAATTGCCTGAGCCAATTTACCCATTGCAATTTTGCCTTGTGGAACTAGAACGACAGGAGTCATTCCCGCCTTTGTCGCATAAGCCGCGGCACTCGCTGAAGTGTTGCCGGTTGAGGCACAAATAACTGCCTTAGCTCCATCCTCTGCAGCCTTGGAGATCGCCATAGTCATTCCGCGATCCTTAAAAGAACCAGTCGGATTTGCGCCCTCTACCTTTAACCAAATCTCGTTGCCGAGCATTTCGGAGAGAACAGCGGCAGCTACGAGCGGAGTGCCACCTTCGCGAAGTGAAACCACAGGGGTCTTTGAAGAGACTGGAAGGCGGTCACGATATTCATCAATTACACCGCGCCACTGGTGCGCACCTAACTCTGGCTTACTAAAAAGTCCCATTAGACCAACCCTTCAACGCGAATCACACTTACCACTCTTTGCACAGAATCAAGTTGGCGCAGATCCTTGACTGTATTTGCCAGCGCTTGCTCCGTTGCAATGTGGGTCAACACAACGAGTTCAGCATCAGCTCCGCGACCTTCCTGGCGGACCGTCAAAATCGAAACATCATTCTTTGCGACCGTACTCGCTACAGATGCCAATACACCGGGAACATCGGCAACATCCATACGAATCAAATAACGAGTGCGACTAACTCCAATTGGGGCAATATCAAGATCGGCATAATCTGTCTCAGTAGGTCCAAGGCTGCCCTCGTTGCGGTTACGTGCAACTGCTACAAGATCACCCAAGATGGCAGATGCGGTCGGAGTTCCACCGGCACCTCGTCCGTAGAACATCAACTCTCCAGCGGATTCACACTTTACGAAGACCGCGTTAAAGGCTTCACGAACCGAGGCAAGCGGATGCGTTACTGGAATCATGGTCGGGTGCACACGTACAGAAATTGTTTCCTCTTTACTGCCGTGCAATTCATTCGCCTCGGCGATCGCCAATAACTTAATGACAAATCCCATTGCCTTGGCGACGCTGACATCATCCGCAGTGATGGCGCGTATTCCTTCGCGATAAACATCTTCATCGGTGACTTGAGTGTGGAATGCAAGTCCAGCCAAGATTGCCGCCTTCGCTGCTGCATCAAATCCATCAACATCGGCGGTCGGATCTGCCTCGGCATAACCTAAAGCTTGTGCTTCGAGAAGTGCGCCTTCAAAGGATGCCCCAGTCTCATGCATCTTGGTCAGAATGTAGTTGGTCGTTCCGTTGATAATTCCCATTACGCGCTCAACGTGATCGCCCACCAAGCTTTCGGCGAGCGGGCGAAGAATAGGAATCGCGCCGGCGACCGCTGCTTCATAGTAGAAATCGACATCAGCCAAATCTGAGGCGTGGAAGAGCTCTGCTCCGTGTTTTGCAAGCAGCGCCTTGTTCGCAGTAACTACCGCCTTGCCATTGGTCATCGCGGTCAAGATCAGGGTGCGGGCAGGTTCAATACCGCCCATTACTTCAATGACGAGATCAATCTCGGGATCGGTCACAATCGACTCAGAGTCCGTGGTTAGAAGGGCCGGATCGATCCCCGGCCGTGGAGTATTGAGGTCTCGGACTGCGATCTTTGTGATCACTAGCCCAACTCCTGCACGTGCCGCCAGGTCAACTTGGTTAGCCACCATGAGGCGGGCAACTTCAGCGCCGACGATTCCAGCGCCGAGCAAGCCGACGCGTAAAACGCGATCGTCGCTCATGGGTTCACATCCTCTTAGTAGCTCTTAGTAGCGCGCTTCATTTATTTGGATAACGGGTTTATCCATCTGATGAGGGCTAAGTATCTCAAAAAAACTAGTTCTCCAACGCCAATAAATCGCTGATGCTCTCGCGTCTAACGATTACCCGCGCATTGCCCTGGTTCACTGCCACCACCGCGGGGCGGGGAACATGGTTGTAGTTTGAGGCCATGCTGTAGCCATAAGCACCAGTTGCAGGTACCGCCAAGATATCTCCGGGTTGAATATCTGCCGAAAGCTCGATCTCTCTAATAATGATGTCGCCGCTCTCACAATGCTTGCCCACTACCCGACTGTTGCGGTTCGGACCAAGCGGTAGTCGATTCGCCACGATTGCAATGTATTCCGCGCCATATAAGGCAGGGCGAATGTTGTCGCTCATCCCACCATCGACGGCAATATATCGACGTGATAAACCCCCATCAAGCTCCACATCTTTAGTGGTCCCTACTGTGTAGAGAGTGGTCGTTGTTGGACCAACAATGGCTCGACCAGGTTCGATAGAGATAATCGGTACCGAAATCTGAGCCGAGGCGCACTCGCGCTTCACAATATCTGCAAGTTCATTAAGAATGCGAGAAGGATCTAGGGTCTCTTCACCCGGAAGATAGGCGATTCCGTAGCCTCCACCTAGATCTAACTCAGAAAGTTCGTGGCCGTATGTATCTTTAAATCGCGCCAGCAAAGTAATTAATTTAGCTGCGGCGGCTGCAAAGCCTTCGCTTTCAAATATTTGTGAACCTATATGTGAATGCAACCCCATAAGTCGTAAAGAGTTCTCGGCACGTATCGCACTGATGGCATCCCATGCTGCCCCACTTGCAAGTGAGAATCCAAATTTCACATCTTCATGAGCGGTAGAAATAAATTCGTGGGTATGTGCTTCAACTCCTGGAGTAACCCGGATATAAACCCGTTGAACAACTCCTAACTCACTTGCGATTCGAGCAACTCGCTCAATTTCAAAGAAGGAATCAATAACTATCGTGTGGACTCCATAGGAGATTGCTATTCGAATTTCATCTTCCGATTTATTATTGCCATGGAGTTCAACTCGGCCAGCGGGAAAACCAATTGCTTCTGCCACCGCGAGTTCGCCACCTGTGCAGACATCAAGACCAATCCCAACCTGGTCAACCCACCTCGCCACCTCTTTGGAGATAAATGATTTGGCGGCGTAATAGACCGTCCCTGCACTCTCTCCGAATGCCTCCTCCAGCGCACTCTTCCAATGTGAAGCGCGGGATCGAAAATCTTCTTCATCTACGACAAAGAGTGGACTACCGAAATCAGCCACCAATGCGCTGGCCGAGACCGATGCAATCTTGAGGTGATCAACTTCAAAGCGCGAGTTGCGCGAGAAAACGGCAGGGTCAAATGCGCTCACGGCTACATCTTTTCTGGCGCAGTAACACCCAGCAAGGCTAACGAATTGGCGATAACTCTCGCAGTGGCGCTACACAGTGTCGCACGAGCGCTATGCAACTCTGTTGCGGGTTCATCTCCCATTGGCAATACCCGGCAATCTGCGTAGAAGCGATGGTAGATACCAGCCAACTCCTCGGCATATCTGGCGATGCGGTGCGGTTCGCGCAACTCGGCAGCGCCTGCGACGACGCGAGGGAATTCGGCAAGCGCTCCAATAAGCTCACGTTCGCGCTCATTTTCTAGTAATTCTGGATGGATCTGATCGGCTCCATATGTAATGCCAAGATCGGATGCGTTGCGCAGGACCGCGCAAATTCGAGCATGGGCATACTGCACGTAATAGACCGGATTCTCATTGGTGCGGCTTCGCAGAACATCGACATCCATCACCATCGGTGTATCAACTGGATAGCGAATCAAGGTGTAGCGCGCGGCATCCACGCCGACCTTCTCCACCAACTCCTCTAAGGTGATGATGGTTCCGGCGCGCTTGCTCAATTTGAGCTCCTCGCCATTTTCCATGATCTTCACTAACTGGCCGATGAGGACATCTATGTTGTAATTAGGGTCATCGCCAGCACAAGCAGCGATGGCTTTAAGTCGATTGACGTAACCATGGTGATCAGCACCGAGCATGTAAATACATATTTCAAAACCACGCTCGCGCTTGCTTATGTAATACGCCGAATCGGAGGCGAAGTATGCGAAGGCGCCGTCAGATTTGATCATCACGCGATCTTTATCATCTCCGAAGTCAGTTGTCCGCAACCAGGTAGCGCCACCATCCTCAAAGACATGCCCCTGCTCTCTCAACCGCTCGAGGCAGTGCTTGAAGAAATCATTTTCATACAGCGATTTCTCCGAGAACCAGATATCAAAATGAGTTCTAAAATTTTCGAGTACGCGCTGTTGATCCAGTAGTTGAAGTGCATATCCAGCATCTCGGAATGCATCTAAGCTGTCGGCTTCGGGGAGCGATAAATATTCTGGAGAGCGATCTTTAATGGCATTGGCGAGATCAGTGATGTAGCCGCCGTGATAACCCTCCTCGGGAACTGGTAGCCCTAGTGCAGCAGCTCGAAGAGAGGCGCCAAACAACTCCATCTGATTGCCACGGTCATTAATGTAAAACTCGCGGGTTACCTCAGCGCCGGCAGCGCTCAAGACGCGACCCAGGGCATCTCCGACAGCGGCCCAACGTGTATGACCTAGATGCAATGGACCAGTCGGGTTAGCGCTAATAAACTCTAAATTGATCTTCTTTCCGGCCAAGGCAGAGCCATGTCCATATTTATCCCCCTCGCTCAAGATCGAAGCAACAATGGAACCCTGACTCGAGTTTGCCAGGGTGATGTTGAGAAATCCTGGGCCTGCAATATCGATGGCAGAGATTGAATCCTTAATAATTATGTCTGCCAATAAATATGTGCGCAGCAATTCTGCAATTTTCCGCGGATTGAATCCGGATGGTTTCGCTAGGGCGAGGGCAATAGAGGTCGCATAGTCGCCGTGGTCGCGATTCTTCGGCCGCTCGAGAGTCACCTCGCTGGGTAACGCGAGTCCACTCGGCAGCTCCTCCGCGGCGAGCGCAAGTTCCAAGGCGCGCACAATTGCCGCCTCGAGTTGATCGCTCACTGGGCTCGAAGAACTTACTCCGTTGCTATTCATTGCTTCCTTCTCTAGATCTCACAAGCAGTAGATTGCACAAGCGGTACGTGGCGCAAGGGTATCGGTCGGACTGAATGAGGATTAAATTGCGGATGTTTTATATATAAAAGTAAGAGAAAATAGGATTTTTGCGTTATCAAACTGTTATGACAAATGTCCGAAATGTCCCTTCTTTGCTATCGGAAATTTCATCTTTTACGACTACTTTCCTACTACCGAGTACTACCCATGGCCAAAGCAGGTTTGGCCACGTACTCAAAACCTCTGAAAGGTATACCAACAGATGACAAATCGTCGTTTCGCGGCAGCAGTTGCAGCAGCATCACTAGTTCTTACTGGTTTTGTTGCAACAACAACTGTTCACGCAGCAGGTCCACAGGTTGGAGTCATCCTTCCTGACTCTGCATCATCTCCTCGTTGGGAGACAGATGACCGTCCACTACTCGCAGCTGCATTCAAGGCTGCTGGTGTTACTTATGACATTCAGAACGCTCTTGGCGACAAGACAAAGTTCGCAACAATTGCTCAAGCAATGCTCACAGAGGGTGTCAAGGTTCTCGTCCTCGTTAACCTCGATTCCCCATCAGCAGCTGCTGTAGAAGCAACTGCTAAGAAGCAGGGCGTTGCAACAATCGATTACGATCGTCTAACCCTCGGTGGTTCAGCTAACTACTACGTTTCATTCGATAACGTAAAGGTCGGCGTACTACAAGGACAAGGAATCGTTGCTTGCCTCAAGGCACACAAGGTTGCACACCCACGCGTTGTTTACTTGAACGGTGCTCCAACAGATAACAATGCAACACTCTTCAAGCAAGGTTATGCATCTGTTGTTGGTCCATACCTCAAGGCCACCGGTGGAACCCTTGTTGATGACAAGTCTGTTGCTAACTGGGATAACACCCTTGCTGGAACAGTCTTCGAACAACAACTCACAAAGGCAGGCGGGAAGCTTGACGCTGTAGTTTCAGCTAACGAAGGTCTTGGCCTCGCAGCTGTTGCAGTTCTCAAGAAGAACCACCTCAATGGAAAGACTTGCGTATCAGGACAAGATGCTTCAGCAGCTGGTCTTGCAGCAATCTTGACTGGTGATCTTTCAAACACCGTTTACAAGCCAATCTCACAAGAGGCTAATGCAGCTGCAGCACTTGCAATTTCATTGGTTAAGGGAACAAAGGCTGCTACAAACGGTATGGTCATGGATGGAACACGTCACGTTGCTTCCGTTCTATTGACACCTACCACCATCACAAAGGCAAATGTCGAAGTAACTGTTAAGGATCATTTCCGAACAGCTGCTGAGATTTGCGCCATTGCTGGTGCAGCCGCTTGCGCAGCTAACGGCGTTAAGTAAGGGTCACCCCGCTTAGCAGTTAGTTTCAAGTAGCAAATAGTGTGAAACTGGGCCGGAGATTTTCTCTCCGGCCCAGTTTTCTTAGTTATAGTGGCGCCTTAGATCGTCGGCGCACCCCAGTTTTCAACCCCAGCTGGCTTTATTGACAGGAGTTTCTAGTGAGCGAACCCATTCTTTCGCTGCGGGGGATTAACAAATCCTTCGGTCCAGTCCATGTATTAAAGAACGTTGATTTCGACGCCTATGCTGGAAAGGTCACCGCCCTTGTTGGTGATAACGGTGCAGGTAAGAGCACGCTCATTAAATGCATCGCTGGTATCTACACAGCAGAATCAGGTGACATCTTCTTCGAAGGCAAGAAGGTAGAGATTCATGGACCTCGCGACTCCACCAGCC
>CAIMBV010000013.1 GCA_903839355.1 uncultured Actinomycetes bacterium | reverse complement strand
CCATGGATATGGAGACGGCGCGTGAAGAGGCGGTCTTCTTCGCAGGTTTTCCCGGACAAGGTATGACCTATCAGATCGGAAAGACTCAGATCATCAAATTATTGGCTGATGCCTCTCGTGACACGAACGCTGATTTCTCACTTCGAAAATTCCATGATTACCTCTGGAAAAATGGAAATCTTCCCATCAGTTTGCTCCGCTATGAATTGCTCGGCGATGCAAGTGATATAGAGAAGATCACTGGTCGCAGCGATGCGCAGGATGTCGAGATCATCTGGGGCAATGTCCGCAAAATGCTTGATGCATTCATGGCAAAGAACAGAGCTCTCGCTGACTCGTATATCAGCGATGATGTAACTCTCTGGGATTCCGAGGAGCGTGACCTAGTTCATACTTTGGTTGGGCTCAATCAACTTCGAGATCGCAGGCCAACCGATGGCAGCGGACCTAAATTATTGGGAATCGACAATATCAAGCCGGTCATCACCATTCATGGGGATCTTGCGATTGCTCGCTATGAACTACATGTAAGGACTGAGGGCGGAAGTCATGATGAATATATAAGAAATACAGCGATTTGGCGCCGCGAAAATGGAGATTGGAAATGCTTCCATAATCACGAGGATAAGTTGGCTTTATAAGTTCCACTATGTAAGACCTAATTATTGAGACCTACTTTTTAAGACCTAATTGCACCCAAATGTCCTAAATGTATTGTCTTTACTCCTATCCGGCTTTAGTATTCCCGCAGTCCAAGTTATTGGGCAGCTAGCGAAATGGAGCAAATAATTGGGAACCCTCAAAATAGGTAGGAAGCGCCTTACCGCAACTCTTGGCGCGGTGGCTCTTGTCTCTTCCTCCTTGATCCTTCAAACAACCTCAAGCAACGCTGCTTCCGACAAAGTTCTAGTAATTGACTCTGAGTTCAATCACAAGACTTTAGATCCACAACGGGAATTTGAAGATGGCGGAAACATGATGGACCGCGCCATCTACGACACCTTGTTAACTTTCAAGGGAAGTGATGCTTCACGTCCCGTCCCGGATCTTGCCCTGTCATACAAGGTAAATGCGGATTCAACGGTGTATACCTTCAAACTACGTAAGGCAGCCCGCTTCTCAGATGGCACCCCCGTCACCTCGGCAGATGTCGTCTACTCACTGGATCGCCTCAAGAATATTCAAGGCAATCCCTCATCCCTAATGGATGGATTGACCGCAACCGCGACCGATCCTTACACAGTGGTTATCACCGCTGATCAGCCTGACACCGCTGTTCCCGTTAAGGTCGCTGGGCCTGAGTTCGGAGTAGTAAACAGCAAGCTCGTTGCCGCTCACGGTGGTTACGCCCTCACTGGTGCAAACACCAAGGACACCGCCGAGAATTTCCTCAACACCACTTCGGCAGGTAGCGGTCCTTACATGCTCTCCAAGTTCAGCCTCACAACAGAGGTTGATCTGGTTGCAAACCCTAAGTACTGGGGACCACGTCCTGCTTACTCTAAGATCGTTATCCGTAACGTAACCCAGGCTGTACAGGCACTTGATGTACAAAAGGGTGTTGCCAATATCGCTCTCGACCTCTCACCAAAGCAGGTTGATTCCCTCAGCGGCGTCAACGTAACTGCTGGTGTGAGCACGACCGTTTGGTTCTTATACTCAAATGCAAACCCAACAATCTCTGCAATTACATCTGATCCAAACTTCCAGAACGCTGTTCGCTATGCCTTGAATTACAAGGATCTCGTAGCCTTCGCTGGAAAGGGAGCAATTCAGGCCGCTGGAATCATTCCATCAGCCTTCCAGGGTGCTCTCAAGCCTGCAGATGCAACGCAACAGAATGTCGCACTTGCTAAGGCAGATCTGGCAAAGACCGCTTACAAGGGTGAAGATATTGGTCTGCGCTACTGGGGTGGTGGCGCTTGGGAAGGAATCTCCTTTGATGACTTCGCAACCATCATCGCTTCACAATTGGCAGCAGTAGGTATCAACCTCAAGTTGGAGCCAACTCCAGTTGGAGATGCTCTTACTACCTATCGCGACGGAACAGACACCATGGGACTTTGGTTCTGGGGTCCAGACTGGCCAGATTCAAGCAACTACAGCCAGAACTTCGGTCCTGGTGAGAAGGTTGGTCTCCGCGCAGGATGGGCTGCAAATGCCGATCCAGCCGTTACCAAAGTGATCAATGCAGTTGCGATCGAATCAAATGCAACAAAGCGTGCTGCGGAATATCGTCAATTCCAACTTGACCTTAATGCCAACTCACCATTTGTTCCATTGATTCAATCACCGGCAATCTTGGTCTCAACCAAGAACGTCATCGGAATTGCATCGAACCCAATCTGGAAAGTTAACTTAACCGAACTCAAGTAAAGGCTCGTTGGTTAATTGAAAGATCTACTTCGTCGTCGCACCCCATCAGAGAAATCTGATGGGGTGCGACGCAATTCCTTAGGTATTTTTATAGTCCGTCGCATAGCAGTAGGAATTCTGCTCATGCTCGGAATTACCCTGATCTCTTTCTCGGTAACTCAGTTAGTTCCAGGTGATCCCGCTGCGCTCAACTTAGGTCAGAGCGCTATGAGCGATCCCACCATCGTCGCTGCCTGGCGCGCCAAATACGGTTTAGATAAGCCGGTCCCAGAGCAATACATTATTTATATCAACCACCTGCTTCACGGTGATTTAGGTGAATCGCAACAATCTCGCCGCCCCGTTTCAACCGATCTCAAAGAGTATTTCCCAGCCACGCTGGAGCTTGCAACAGTTGCAATCTTCTTCTCGCTGATCTTTGGCCTCCTCTTCGGAGTCATCGCCGCCATCACACGCAATCGATGGCCAGATCAAGTCATTAGATTCTTCACTCTTACCGGAGTCTCGGTACCTACCTTCTGGTTGAGCCTGGTCTTCTTCTATGTCTTTTACTTCAAACTCTCGTGGTTTCCCTCCAATGGTCGCCTCGATCCGGGCGTGGATGCACCGTCCACCATCACCGGCATGTACACGGTCGATGCACTCTTACATGGCCAATTCAGCCTCTTCTGGCAGGCTTTCAGACATCTGCTACTTCCTGCGATCGTTCTCGCTATCTACACCATCGCGGTTTTGACTAGGTTTACTCGCGCCTCAATCCTCGAGATCCTCAACAATGATTATGTTCGAGCCGCTCGAGCTAAGGGACTTCCTGAATCGTTAGTTATCAGAAGGCATGTGCTACGCCCTGCACTTCTCTCTATTGTCACTATCGCAGGCGTTGCATTCGGAAATTTGTTAGCTGGATCGGTACTTGTTGAAAATGTCTTCTCATGGCCAGGTATTGGTCAATATGCCTATCGCAGCTCTATCGGACTTGATCTACCAGGAATTATGGGTGTGAGTATTGTTGTTGCCGGAATCTTTATTACTATGAATCTTCTCGTTGATATCGCTTATCACTTCATCGATCCAAGTTTGCGACACGCATGAAAAAGAATCCTGACTCTCCTCTGCGCCAACCGCTCGCCGTTATTGGTGTGACGATCCTTGCCATCTGGATCTTGGTGGCAATTTTTGCTCCGCTCATTGCTCCTTCAAATCCCATCGCGCAAAATTATGGACAACTGCTCCCTCCCAATGCGCACAATTGGTTTGGAACTGATTCGGTCGGTCGCGATGTACTAAGCCGCGTCATTTACGGAGCGAGAATCACACTTCCGCTCTCGATAATGCTCGTGATACTTGCCATGTTGGTCGGAACAATTATTGGGGCGATCGCCGGTTACTTTGGTGGCTGGATTGATGCCGCGCTCATGCGCTTTACCGATGTGGTCTTAGCATTTCCTGGAATTATCTTAGCAATGGCTGTTGCAGCTGCTCTAGGTGCAGAGTTACGTAATGCGGTCTTCGCAGTCGTCTTGGTTGCATGGCCAACTTATGCCCGATTAGTACGTGGACTTATTCTGTCGAGTAAGAACGCCGATTACGTGACCTCTAGCCGCCTGTTGGGCGCTTCTACCACCCGCGCCCTCTTCGTAGACCTTCGCCCAAATATCTCAGGGCCGGTCTTCGTTCTCGCCGCGCTTGAGGCCGGTAATGGAATGTTGCTTCTCTCAGGACTCTCATTCTTAGGCCTGGGTGCACGTCCACCATCAGCGGAGTGGGGAGCGATGGTTTCGGCCGGTGCCAACAACTTCGATAAGTGGTGGCT
>CAIMBV010000012.1 GCA_903839355.1 uncultured Actinomycetes bacterium | reverse complement strand
TTCGGTGACTACTTCAAAGAGGGCGCAATCACCATGGCGTGGGAGCTGCTGACCAAGCCGATCGCACAAGGTGGATACGGTTTTCCTGAAGAGAAGTTGTGGGTCACGGTTTATCTCAACGACGACGAGGCAGCTGATATCTGGCATAAGAAGGTCGGTGTGCCAAAGGAGCGAATTCAACGCAGAGGAATGGCTGACAACTTCTGGTCAATGGGAGTAGCAGGTCCATGCGGTCCTTGCTCTGAAATTTATTACGATCGCGGACCACAATATGGACGCGAAGGTGGACCGATCGCCGATGAAGATCGCTACCTCGAGGTCTGGAACTTAGTCTTCATGCAAAATATCCGTGCAGATGGTGGAACGAAAGATGATTACCCAATCATCGGAGAACTACCTGCAAAGAACATTGATACTGGACTTGGACTCGAACGTACGGCTGCGCTTCTACAGGGTGTCGAGAACATCTATGAGATCGATACCACCATGCAGATTCTCTCCAAGGCTTCAGAACTTGCGGGCGTCACATATGGAAAAGATCCCAAGAGCGATATCTCTTTGCGTGTAGTTGCCGACCATGCCCGAACATCAATGATGCTTATCGGAGATGGCGTATTGCCAGGAAACGAAGGTCGGGGATACGTCCTTCGACGGATGATGCGTCGCACGATTCGGAATATGCGCATCCTTGGAGCCCCAGATCACAACTCCAAAGAGCTCTTGTTATCAGCGATTGGTGCGATGTCTCCGCAATACCCAGAGCTGCTGGAGAAGCGCGAACGTATTATTGAAGTTACAGAATCTGAAGAGGAGTCATTCCTTTCGACTCTCAAAAGTGGAACGCAAATATTTGATCTCGCTTCCTCGGAAGCCAAGAGCCAAGACGGTGCGACGCTTGCAGGTGATACCGTTTTCAAGCTCCATGACACCTACGGATTTCCTTTTGATCTGACCCTCGAAATGGCGACCGAGTCTGGTCTTAAAGTCGACGAGGTCGGTTTCAGGAAGTTGATGAAGGAGCAGAAGGATCGCGCCAAGGCAGATGCGAAGGCCAAGAAGAGTGGGCATACCGATCTATCTGAATATCGCAAGATCGTTGATGCACGCGGCAAGACAGATTTCATCGGTTATCAGCATCTTGAAGGTGAGGCCAAGATCCAAGCGATCATGGTTGATGGTGAAAATGTTGATGAGGCTCACGAGGGCGAAGTAGAGATTGTATTGGATCGCACACCTTTCTATGCTGAAGGCGGCGGACAACTATCTGATGGCGGTTTCTTGCAATTGGCCAATGGCGCACGAATTGCAATCGATGATGTCCAAGCTCCAGTTCCTGGGCTGTATGTGCACCGTGGAAGAATCATCTCTGGCGCCGCGCAAATCAACGACCAACTCTTTGCGCAGATTGATCAAACCAGACGTAAAGCGATCTCTCGCGCTCACACGGCGACTCATATGGTGCACAAAGCCTTCCGCGAAGCGCTCGGAGAAAGTGCTACCCAGGCTGGATCAGAGAATGCTCCAGGACGTTTCAGATTCGATTTCCCGGCCGCCGGAGCGGTACCTGCCAGCGTTCTCAACGATGTAGAGGCTCGCGTTAACTCCGTTCTGATTGAGAATTTAGATGTTACTGCAGAACAGATGAGCCAAGCCCGCGCCAAGGAGATCGGCGCAATGGCGCTCTTCGGTGAAAAGTATGGCGATGTAGTTCGCGTCGTTAGCGTAGGTGAGTGGGCACGTGAATTGTGCGGCGGTACTCACGTTCACTCTTCTGCTGAGCTGGGCGTTGTTAAATTGTTGAGTGAGTCTTCGATCGGCGCTGGAGTTCGTCGCGTTGAAGCACTGGTCGGTGCTGATGCCTTCTCTTATCTGGCGCGTGAACATATTCTGCTTAACTCTCTGACCGAGATTATTAAAGGCGCAAGGGTTGAAGAGCTTCCAGAGAGAATCTCGGATCTACTTAATAAAATTAAGAATATTGAGAAGGAACTTGCCGCCATTAAATCCGCCCAAGCATTGGCTTCGGTGAATGAGTTAGCAAAGGGCTTTGAAACTATCGGCGAGCGAAAAGTTTTGGTCGCTCAGGTTGCGGATGGCATTACAGGCGATGATCTAAGGGTGATGGCACTCGATCTTCGCAATCGCGATCCTCATTCAGTCGTTGCTCTGCTTTCTGCACAAGCCGATAGAGTCACTCTTGTCGTTGCGGTCTCGCAACTGTCCATTGCCTCCGGAGTAAAGGCTGGGCAGTTGGTAAAAATCGGATCTACCGTCTTAGGTGGCGGTGGAGGTGGTAAAGATGATTTCGCACAAGGCGGGGGAGTCGATTCCAGCAAAATCTCAGCGGCTATGGCTGATCTGAAGGCAGCGATAGGTTCCATTTAAGCCATGAGACACGGCCGGCGAATCGCCTTTGATTATGGCCAAGTTCGAATAGGTGTGGCAGCGAGTGATGTTTCAGGACTGATCGCATCACCTATTGCAACTCTTCAGGCAGAGGCTCCCGACTTGTTGAGGCAGATCAAATCGCTCATCGCAGAATATGAACCTATTTACATCGTGATAGGTGAGCCAAAGCATTTGTCGGGGGCCTCAAATCCATCGCTCCTCGCAGCTCACGCTTTTGGAGATTCACTTAAAACAATCACTGATCTTCCAATTCATTACGTAGATGAACGGATGTCAACTATTTCTGCCTCCAAGGTTTTGCGCGGTGCAGGTTTAAATGCCAAGGAGAGCAAGGGCAAAATTGATGCCATGGCTGCGGTAGCAATATTGGAGAGCGCACTTGCGCGCGAGAGAATTGCAGGTACTCTCGATGAATAGGCCGAAACAACGCAATCTCATCACAGCCTTTATAGTACTGCTGCTTTTGTTTGTAACATTAATTGTTCAACGGATCATGGTGCTCAATGGAAGTGCCGACTATCCAAAGGGAACCCCTGGACATTTGGTGAGCATCACCATTACAAAGGGAGAGACCGGAACCGCAATCGCTGAAGATTTGGCAGCTCAGCATGTAGTTGAGAAGGCATCCACTCTCATTAAGAAGCTGATCGCAGGTCATGTTGTGGGAATTGCACCAGGGGTGCATCTCATTCAAAGTGTGATTCCTAGTGATCAGGCGATCTCTGAACTGCTCGACCAGAAGCGAATTGTTGATTCGATCTATGTTTTGCCTGGATCAACGGAAGCCGACATTCTCAAAGAGTTGCATTTGGTCACTTCTCTCGCTCAATCAGACTCATTGAATACCCTTCAACCTCTCTTCGCTAATCCAACAAATTCCCTTGAGGGCCAATTGGCTCCGCTTCAATACTCATTCGCACCGAACACAACTACGCATGATGCCTTGGCTGAGATGTTGAAATCATTTAGCGATGAAGTTAGCGTCACGAAGTTGGCGCAGGGTTATGAGCACTTCACCCCTTATCAAGTACTTACGGTGGCTTCACTCGTTCAAATTGAGGCGGATCCAGCCGATTATGCAAAGGTTGCTCGTGTTATTTACAACCGTCTATCTATTGGCATGCCATTGGAGTTAAATTCGACGGTTCAGTACGCCCTTGGTTTACGAGGTCAGATTGGTCTGAGTATTAAAGCGACCAAAGTTGACTCTCCATACAACACTTATTTACACACTGGACTACCACCAACTCCTATCTCGAACCCATCCATCGCAGCGATCACGGGGGCTCTCAATCCTGAACTAGGAGATTGGCTCTACTTCATAACGGTAAAACCTCATGACACCAGGTTCACCAATAATTTCAACACCTTCGAAAATTGGTTCACCCTTTATAAGCAGAATGTTGCAGCAGGGGCATTCAAATGATCAAGGCGGCAGTTCTTGGATCACCGATCACTCACAGCCTCTCACCGGCTCTCCACAAAAGGGCTTACGAATTACTTGGGGTTCCAGCGAGTTATGGATCGATAGAACTAACGCCAGATCGTGCGCTCGATTTCTTCAAAGGTGCGCTGGAAGAAGACTGGACTGGATTTTCACTGACCATGCCGCTCAAGGAGACCATCTTCGATTTGAGAGAGTCGTTAGAAATCGAGATTGAACCAATCGCTCTTCGTATGCGCTCCGCCAACACCCTGCTCAAGATCGGGTCGAGTTATCGGGCGAGTTCAACTGACCGGACAGGTTTTCAACGGTTGTTGAGTTCGGTGCAGAAAGATCGAGTGGCTGTCATAGGTGGCGGGGGAACCGCAAGAGCGGCGCTGGGCGCGCTCGATGGTGAAGCGCACTCTATCGATTTCTTATTGCGAAATTTCTCTCGATCCGAGACTTTGGCCAGGATTGCCAGTTCCAGCTCAGTTAATTTTTACGGGATGGATCACTCCCTCGAAGGCTACGACCTGGTCATTTCTACCGTACCAGCAGGCGCATCTGATTTCATGGTGGATTCAATTGCATCAACCATCCCGACCTTCTTTGAAGTTCTCTATAACCCTTACCCAACCAAGTTGCTTGCCAAGGCGATTTCAATGGGAAGTCATGTGCTCGATGGAATAGATCTCCTTGTCGAGCAGGCGCTCGATCAAATCTCTCTCTTTAGCGGTCTGACCGTTGAGTTCGATTTTTTACGCCCTGAGTTACTAGCGGTCGGTCGCTCACATCTCAGGTAGTTGTGGATAGTTACGAATCTCGATCTGGCCGATTCTCTAGGCTTAATTATGACCTCATGCCTTCCATTGATACTCCTTTCGCCCTGGATCATTGCCAGTGATGTTAGGCGGCACGTGATTCCAAACCGAGCGTTGGTGGCACTTTTGGCTCTGATCGAACTCGTACATGTGAGAAGTAGCTCTGCAAGTTTTCTCCACGTCAACCTCTTTGCGATTTATCTCTTGGTGGGTGGCATCTGTATGCGTTCTCTCAGTAAAGGAGGTATAGGGATGGGTGATGTAAAGCTCTTCTCCCTCTTGGGGTTGATCCTCGGTTCGCTATCTAAAGTTCTCACAGCGTTGACCTGTGCATCTCTTTTGGGTCTGGTGTGGCTTTTGGTGGAGCGAAAGAGAGTGATTCCATTTGCTCCGGCCCTGATTGGAGGAGCCCTATTTGCTCAGATATTGAGTTCTTAAAGCGAGTGCGACGCGGCAGGTGCCTGATCTGACAGAATACGCCTATGTTGAGATGGCTTACTGCTGGAGAATCACATGGTCCTGCACTCTCCGCGATTTTGGAGGGCTTGCCTTCCCACGTTTTAATCTCCACTGAGGCGATCGATCGCGATCTGCGTCGTCGTAGGTTGGGGTATGGCCGAGGAGCGCGTCAGAATTTTGAAGCTGACCTCGTCACTATTTTGGGCGGAGTGCGCCATGGCGAGAGCCAAGGTGGACCAATTGCTATTCAGGTAGCGAACTCAGAGTGGCCAAAGTGGGAGAAGGTTATGGCGGCGGATGTCGTGCCGGCCGATGAACTCGCGGCTCTGGCAAGAAATGCTCCTCTCACCCGTCCCCGCCCAGGCCACGCTGATCTGGTTGGTATGCAGAAATATGATTTTCAAGATGCCAGACCAATCTTGGAGAGGGCAAGTGCGCGAGAGACTGCAGCACGTGTAGCGCTAGGTGCTGTTGCGCGTGCCTTTCTTGAACAGACCGTTGGCATTCAGATTATGAGTCACGTTCTCTCTATCGGTGGAGTTGGCAGCGGTGAGGATTATGAGTTGCCTACATATGAGGATCGCGAGAGAGTCGATGCCGATCCAGTTCGCTCTTTTGATCCCGTAGCGAGTGCCGCCATGGTTGCTGAAATCGATGCAGCGCATACAGCGGGCGATACCTTAGGCGGAGTGATTGAGGTCTTGGCCTTTCATCTTCCACCGGGACTTGGCTCTCATACTCACTGGGATCGTCGCCTCGATGCCAGGTTGGCCGGAGCGATGATGGGTATTCAGGCGATCAAGGGTGTTGAAATTGGCGATGGGTTTACCACAGCGAGACGACGCGGTTCGGTAGCGCACGATGAAATCGAGCGTGGCTCAGATGGCAAGATCACACGTAGAACTGATCGTGCTGGCGGAACCGAAGGCGGAATGTCGAACGGTGAGATCCTCCGAGTTCGCGCTGCAATGAAGCCGATCTCTACCGTTCCGAGAGCGCTAGATACTATTGATGTTTCAACAGGGGAGCCGGCTAAGGCGATCAATCAACGCTCAGATGTCTGTGCAGTACCGGCTGCAGGAATTGTTGCCGAAGCAATGTGCGCTCTTGTGCTGGCTGATGCAGTGCTTGAGAAGTTTGGCGGAGACAGCGTCGCTGAAGTTAAGAGGAATTTTCAGAGCTATATAGATTCTCTCGAAATCAAGTAGATGCTACGAGCAATTCTCATAGGCCCTCCTGGGTCTGGAAAGAGTTCAGTAGGGAAGGCGCTTTCCAGGGAGTTGTCGACAAGTTTTGAAGATACTGATGAATTGATAGTCGAAAAAACGGGTCGTTCTATTCCCGAAATCTTCGCTGAAGATGGTGAAACAAAGTTTAGAGCAATCGAGAAAGAAGTAGTTTTATTAGCTCTCAGATCAAATATCGGAGTTATATCTCTCGGTGGCGGTGCGGTTATTGATCTAGATGTGCAAGAGGCGATACGTAAAAGTGCAGCCCAGGTGATTCTTCTGCAGATTGGTCTTGGTAACGTTCTTGCCAGAATATCGAACAAGACGGATCGCCCGCTCGTTGCGCAAGATCCAGAACGGCAATGGAAAGATCTGCTGGCGGCACGCGCCCCTATTTATGAGAGCTTGGCTACGATTGTTATTGCGACCGATAATAAGAAGCCATATGAGGTGGCTCGTGAATTGATGAGTCGAATGGGGCTAGCTCGTGAATGAAATTTCGGTACATGCAGAGATCGATTACAAGGTTAGAGTCGGTCAAGAATGGCTTCCATTTCTCCAATCCGTACGAACTGATCATACGAAAGTCTTAGTAGTTGCTCCGGAGAACGTAGTGCAGTTAGCAGGCCTTACAGAGTTGTCATCTCGTTTTAACTTCGATCTCTTCATCGCCCCCGATGGTGAGGCCCAGAAAAACTTCACAACGGTGGAACAACTCTGGAAGAAGTTA
Source organism: uncultured Actinomycetes bacterium (assembly GCA_903839355.1). Taxonomy (GTDB): domain Bacteria; phylum Actinomycetota; class Actinomycetes; order Nanopelagicales; family Nanopelagicaceae; genus PALSA-747. The sequence goes on along the minus strand of CAIMBV010000012.1, from coordinate 6,654 downwards.
GGTTCGTTGGAGTTCGGGCGACTTGATGCAATCGTTGGTATCGGTGGGGGAGCGACAACTGATCTGGCTGGTTTTGTAGCTGCTACCTGGCTTCGTGGTATTGCTTGGTATGCGATTCCTACGACGCTCGCCGGCATGGTGGATGCTGCAGTGGGTGGCAAGACAGGAATAAATACTGAGGCTGGAAAGAATTTAGTTGGTTCTTTTTATTCACCACGTGCGGTCTGCGAAGATCTCACCTGGCTTGATTCATTGTCAGATCGCGACTTTGCTGCGGGGTTAGCCGAGGTAATCAAGACCGGGTATATCCGTGACACATCAATCCTGAGAACTCTTCATGAGTTTCGAGATATCAAAGAGGCCCGGAGACACTCCTTGGAACTAGTAGCCAAGAGTGTTGCAGTTAAAGCTGACGTAGTTTCGAGCGATTTTAAAGAGGGCAAACTGCGCGAAATCCTCAACTTCGGTCACACGCTAGGCCATGCAATAGAGAAGAGCGCTGACTTCCAACTTCGCCATGGCGAGGCGGTCTCGATTGGACTTCACTTTGCGGCTCTCCTCAGTGAGCCAGCTCTGGATTTTCCACCATCTGAAACCGCCAAACTAAAAGCCCTTCTTGATAAGTTTGGTCTCCCCACACATATTGACCACCAACGATTTCCGTGGGATCAACTCTTGGGGCTGATGGCTGGCGATAAGAAGAGTCGTGATGGCCGCATTCGATTTATCGGGCTGACTTCGGTCGGCCATCCCGCCTGGATTGAGTCTGCAGATTCCGACCTGCTTCAGGCCACCTATGAGAGAATTGCAGAATGAACGGTACTCAAAGAGTCCTTATCCTCAACGGTCCAAATCTAGATCGACTCGATCTGCGGGATTCGACCATTTATGGCTCTATGAACTTCCAGGAGTTATCAGCCTTTGTGATAGCCAAGGCCGTCGAGTTAGGACTGACCGCGGAAGTCCGGCAGAGCAACTCTGAGTCCGAGATCATCACCTGGTTACATGAAGCGGCCGATCAACGGCTACCAGTCATATTTAATCCCGCTGCCTTTACGCACTATTCCTACGCAATCCGGGATGCTGTGGCGATGTTGACAGCGCCTCTGATTGAGGTTCACTTGAGCAATCCGCTCTCGCGGGAGGAGTTTCGTCACACCTCCGTCATCTCAGGCGTAGCAAAGGGCACTATCACCGGATTTGGCGCCAGCTCCTACGCCTTGGCTCTCTCCGCGATGAAAGAGTTGATCTAACCTTCAGGTATTCTGCCCCAATGGCAACTACAAATGACCTTAAGAACGGCATGACCCTCGAGATCGAGAACAAGTTGTGGACCGTCGTCGAATTTCAGCACGTCAAGCCAGGCAAGGGCCCAGCTTTCGTCCGAACCAAGTTGAAGTTAGTTCCCGGCGGAAAAGTTGTGGAAAAGACCTTCAATGCGGGTGTAAAAGTTGAGGTAGCCCAGCTAGAGAAGCGCGACATGCAGTATCTCTATCGCGATGGCGACGGTTTTATCTTCATGGATACCCAAAACTACGATCAAATCACCATTAGTCCTGAAGTTGTGGGCGATGCTGCCGATTACATGCTAGAGAACACCGATGCAGTTGTCGCGGTTCACGATGGGAATCCGCTATATATCGACCTTCCCGCCTCTGTTGAGTTGACCGTGACCTACACCGAGCCAGGTTTGCAAGGAGATCGCTCCTCCGGAGGAACAAAGCCAGCAACCGTCGAGACTGGAATTCAGATTCAGGTGCCTCTCTTCATCAAGCAAGATGAGAAGGTTCTCGTTGACACCCGCACCGGGGCATACCTGGGCCGGGCTAATTCCTAGTTCGAGAGCAGTTAAGTGAGCGCGCGGCGCAAGGCGAGAAAACGGGCCTTGGATATCCTCTTCGAGGCGGATATGCGAAATACCGCTGCCGCGACGCTTCTGGAAGAGCGTCCTATTGACGAGATATCGCAAGCCGATTATCTGCGTGCCTTGGTCCTGGGAGTGGTAGAACATCGAGAGAAGATCGATGAAATCATCCACACCTATGCAGAAGGTTGGGATATGGACCGGATGCCGATCATTGACCGGAACCTGATTCGCATTGCGCTCTACGAGATCTTGTGGAATCCCGAGGTTGATGACAAGGTCGCGGTATCTGAAGCGGTTGAAATTGCTCAAGAACTCTCCACAAAAGATTCAGCTGCATACATAAATGGAATTTTGGGCCGAGTAATCCTTCTTAAGTCGGTCATCTCGCTCTCATAAAAGGGCTGGTATCCTTTCCCATAGCGGGATAACTCGCGCATCCTTTAACTGACGTCCTGTGAGGCGGCAAAGGAGCTTGTATGAGTGTTGTTTTGGATCAGAGCGAGATAGATCGTTCGCTCAAGCGCATTGCTCACGAAATTATTGAGCGTAATCACGGCCTTGATTCGGTAATTCTTTTAGGAATTCCCACGCGCGGGGTCACTCTGGCTCAGCGAATCGGAAGTTTCTTAGCGCAGATTGATACCCAAGTTCCAGTGGGCTCACTTGATATCACCATGTATCGCGATGATCTTCGCTTGCGTCCGCCACGTCCCTTGGTACCTACCCAGATTCCTGCGGAAGGCCTAGAAGGTAAGAACCTAGTCCTTGTCGATGACGTTCTCTTCTCAGGTCGAACCATCCGTGCTGCACTAGATGCCATAGGGGAGTTGGGCCGACCAAAGACCGTGCAACTAGCTGTGTTGATCGATCGAGGTCACCGAGAGTTGCCCATTAGGGCCGACTATGTGGGAAAGAATATACCCACCAATGCTCGCGAGAGCGTTCGCGTGCAACTTCGCGAAATTGATTCTCTTGATCAGGTGGAGGTGACGTTGTGATTACCTCCGGCCACCTGCTCTCCATCAATGACCTAACTCGCGATGGGGCGTTCGAAGTACTTGATACCGCACGAGAACTCTCTCGAATTACTGATGGAGCAATCAAAAAGTTACCAACGCTTCGAGGCAGAACCGTTGTTAATCTCTTTTTTGAAGATTCAACGCGCACCCGCCTAAGTTTTGAGGCGGCAGCAAAGAGATTGTCTGCTGATGTAATAAATTTTTCAGCCAAAGGATCTAGCGTTAGTAAGGGCGAATCTCTTAAAGATACCGCCCAAACTCTAGAAGCTATGGGTGCAGAGTTAGTGATTGTTCGTCATGGTTCGTCAGGAGCTGCTGCGCGGTTAGCGCAGTCGGGTTGGATTAAATCTCACGTTGTCAATGCCGGGGATGGAATGCATGAACATCCAACTCAAGCTCTCTTGGATGCATATACGATTAGAGAGCATTTCCCAGAACACGATAGAGACTTCACGGGACTTCGCATAGGAATCGTTGGCGATATTTTGCATTCAAGAGTCGCCAGAAGTAATGCGCTCCTTCTTACTTCATTAGGTGCACAAGTAGTCTTGATTGCGCCTCCAACTCTCATTCCGATTGGTGTCTCAAGTTGGCCAGTTGAGATCTCATATGATCTCGATGCCGAGATTGAGTCACTCGATGCAATCATGATGCTACGAGTTCAAAGCGAGAGAATGAATGATGCCTTCTTCCCATCAGAACGGGAATATGCGCGAGGCTACGGTTTGGGAGCAGAGCGAGTAAACGCAATGAAAGAACGCGCCATCATTATGCATCCTGGCCCAATGAATCGCGGGCTTGAGATCTCGGCTTCAAGCGCGGACTCAGAACGATCTGTCATCCTGGAGCAAGTTTCTAATGGAGTGTTAGTTCGAATGGCTGTCTTGTATCTGCTTATGGGTGGGACTGCGATTCCAACAGAGGGGGTTTTAGTGTGAGTAGCTCCGATATAGTTTTGAAAGAGGTGCGACTTGCAGATAGTGAAGTTGTTGATGTCGAGATTCGTGGAGGAATTATCTCTGCGATTTCTACAAAAATTACATCTGATCTTCCAACGCTAGATGGACGAGGAGTACTTCTTCTGCCAGGCCTCGTTGATCTACACACTCATCTTCGCGAACCTGGCAAGGAGAGTTCTGAGACGGTCCTTTCAGGCAGTCAGGCCGCGGTCAAGGGTGGTTACACCGCTGTAAGTGCTATGGCCAATACCACTCCCGTTGCTGACACCGCAGGTGTCGTAGAACAAGTGGCGAGGCTCGGTGCGAAGGCTGGACTCTGCGATGTCTTTCCTATTGGGGCAGTCACCGTAGGTCTCCTAGGTGAGCAACTTGCAGAACTCTCTGCCATGGCTGATTCAGCTGCGGGTGTTCGAATCTTTAGCGATGATGGTCGCTGCGTCAGTGATCCATTACTGATGAGACGGGCGCTGGAGTATGTAAAGAGTTTCAACGGCGTAATCGCGCAACACGCGCAGGACCCAATTCTGACGGCCGGTGCACAGATGAATGAGGGGGCGGTATCTAGCAGACTTGGGCTGCAGGGTTGGCCCGCAATCGCCGAGGAGTCGATAATCGCCAGAGATATCTTGTTAGCGAACTATGTGCAAAGTCGCCTCCACATCTGCCATCTCACAACTAAAGGCGGAGTAGAGATTGTGCGCTGGGCTAAGAGTCAGGGGATGGCAGTTACTGCAGAAGTAACACCACATCACCTTTTGCTTACGGAAGATTTGGCGGAAGGCTACGACCCGATCTACAAGGTCAATCCTCCGCTGCGAACCCAGGAAGATGTTGAGGCACTTCGCGAGGGGTTGGCGGATGGAACAATCGACATTGTTGCGACCGATCATGCGCCTCATCCAGCCGAAGATAAAGATTGTGAATGGAACTCTGCCGCCTTTGGCATGACAGGCCTGGAGACTGCCTTTTCAGTCGTTAATACCGTGATGGTTCAGTCTGGCAAGATGGACTGGGAGACTCTGGTTGAACGCATGTCAGCCAAACCAGCGGAGATTGGCGGATACAAGGATCATGGCAGAATTGCGGTTGGCTCACTCGCAAATCTGATTCTGGTTGATCCGACCAAGCAATGGAAGGTAGATAGATCCAAGATGCTCTCGCGGAGTTATAACACACCCTTCCACGATCTGACATTTACTGGCGAAGTGCTTCACACCTTCTATCGAGGAGTTCATGTCATGCGAGATGGTCAACTGACGGGGTTGAAGCATGAGTAAGGCATTTCTCGTTCTAGATGACGGTGCAATTTATGAAGGGGAGAGTTGGGCTGCGCAGGGCGAGACCTTTGGCGAGGCGGTCTTCTCTACCGGTATGACTGGGTATCAAGAGACTCTTACCGATCCCTCGTACCACAAGCAGATCGTGATCATGACGGCTCCTCACATCGGTAATACAGGAGTCAACTCGGAGGATATGGAATCCTCAAAGATTTGGGTGGCCGGTTTCGTGGTTCGCAATCCATCGCCTCGCGTAAGCAATTGGCGATCGGAAAACTCTCTCGAGGCTGCTCTGACTGAGGCCGGCGTTGTTGGAATTCAAGGGGTCGATACTCGAGCTATCACGCGCCACTTACGAGAGCGCGGTGCAATGCGAGTTGGTATCTTCTCGGGCACTTCGTACTCAAGGGATGAGATGGTCGTAAAAGTTCGCGCCACCTCGCAAATGGCGGGGGCCTTTTTGGCGAGTGAAGTCACGACATCTCAGCCTTATGTGGTTTCTCCTCCCGCGGGAGTCAGCGTTAAATATCGCGTTGCAGCTATCGATCTCGGTATCAAGAATGCGACGCCACGTTCGATGTCTGAGCGAGGCATGGAAGTAACCGTTTACCCAATGGGTACCTCAGCCGGGGAGATCAAAGCGAGCAATCCAGATGGATTGTTCATCTCAAATGGTCCTGGTGATCCCGCAACTATGACTCACGTCGTAGATATTGTTCGGGAATTTCTTATTGACGAGATTCCGGTCTTTGGTATCTGTTTTGGTCATCAGATTTTAGGAAGGGCGCTGGGATTTGAAACCTACAAACTTCCCTTTGGTCATCGCGGGATTAATCAACCCGTAAAGAATGTTCAGAGCGGACGAGTGGAGATCACGGCCCACAATCACGGATTTGCGGTTGAGGCTCCGTTGGATACCAATTTCCGAACCGTCTTCGGTGCTGGCTTCGTCAGTCACATCTGCCTCAACGATGGTGTCGTTGAAGGATTGGAACTCCTTGAGAGACCCGCATTTAGCGTGCAATATCACCCAGAGTCAGCGGCTGGTCCACATGATGCTGTCTATCTCTTCGATCACTTCGCCGAGATGATGTCTAAGTCCCGATCTTCGAGAGGTACACATGCCTAAAGATACGAGCATCGAGAGCGTTCTCGTTATTGGATCTGGTCCGATTGTTATTGGTCAGGCCTGCGAGTTTGATTATTCGGGCGTGCAAGCTTGTCGAGTGCTTAAAGAAGAGGGCATTCGAGTCATCCTTATTAACTCCAATCCAGCAACGATTATGACCGATCCTGAGTTTGCTGATGCGACTTATATCGAACCAATTACGCCAGAATTTATTGAGAAGATTATGGAGATTGAGCGACCTACCGCCGTGCTAGCAACGCTCGGTGGCCAGACCGCTCTTAATGCAGCCATGGCGTTACATGAACGTGGCTCCTTCGAAAAATACGGTGTTCGACTTATAGGAGCCAATGTTGATGCCATCAAACGAGGCGAGGATCGTGAGATTTTCAAGACTATCGTTGAG
>CAIMBV010000011.1 GCA_903839355.1 uncultured Actinomycetes bacterium | reverse complement strand
CAAGATGACAGATGAATCGAGTCCAACAACATCTTCGCGTCCCTGCACCATGGATTTCCACCATTGGCGCTTGACGTTGTTCTTGAGTTCGACTCCAAGTGGGCCGTAATCCCAGGCAGCACGTAACCCGCCATAAATTTCAGAGGAGGGATAGACAAATCCGCGACGCTTCGCGAGGCTAACAATGGTTTCTAAACGATCTGCGGCCATGAGTGCTCCTTAATTCCGGCTGGCTGTCGGCTGTCTTGCTGGTCGCAAGGTGGTTCAGTTTACTGGGTCGAACCGCCCTTATTTAAATCATTTAAATCAGCCTGCACAAAAGAGAAGATGGCGTCATCCGTTACCTCGCCCAAATTGAGGAAATTTCGGCGCAACTCACCCTCAAAAGTGAATCCAGCCTTTTCTGCAGCTCTCCGTGATGCCTGATTTTTTACATCAGTCCGAACTTCTATCCGTTCAAAGCTATATTCACGGAAGAGAAATTCGACCAATTGGCGCAGAACAGTTGGGATAACTCCAGTGCCGCGACTAGCGGCGAAGGCACCGTAACCAATTTCCGTCCGCTTGTACTTCCAATCAGTGTGATGACAGGCGATCATCCCCTGAGGAACTCCATCCCTCTCGATCACCCAATTCATTCCATATCCATCAGCCTTGAAGCGGCTCATCCGCTGGAGCGTTGCCTCAAAATCCTTTGCCTCGTAAGGAGAAGGAAATCCCATCCACTTCACAAAGCCCTCATCATTAAAAGCGGAAATCGCCCACTCGCTATCCTGCTTGCCTAACGGGCGAAGGTTGAAATCTCTAAATTTCAACTCATCATGAGTAAAGCGGCGCATCGGATCGGTGCTCTCCATGTACCAACCTTGAGCAAATTCCAGAAAGTGAAAATTGTGAGTTCTGTACAAATTTTGGCCAGCCTTCGATGCTTGCAACACAACTAATTCATCACCCATTGCAGCATGAGTTGCCAGAGCCCAACTCATGAGCTGATCTCCGTACCTTTTACGTTGACGTTCAGGTGGAGTTGCCACATCGAAACAACCCAGGAACTTTCCCGTGCGAATAAAATGCGAAGTGCTGACTGGTACTCCCTCATCAAACAAGATGTAGCGATAAGAGTTGGGATTTCCGAAGGCGGAGTTCGTGTAGGTCTCTGTGAGATCTCGCGGCATGCCGAAACCACTCTCTAACAGATCATTGGCTCGCGTGTTCTGCTCTTCTGTTTCAACTTGCTGCACCGCTAGACCTGAACGCAGTTCAAAGACCGTGTTATTGGGATCCAGGGCATGAGCCATAAGAGGGATCGTGCTCTTGTGAACATATCCGCGAGATTTGAGAGTATCGGCATGGGCTAGACCGCCACCTGCCAACAAAATGGTGTGAACAATGTTAAGTTCATAAAACCTTTTAAGCGCTTCTTCAAAGACCGCGGGATCTTGGTTATAGATGGTGGCTTGATTGAAGAAGGGGGTTGGTAACTGTGTGGTAAACCAATACGTGTTCTCGAAAGATCCTTGCTT
>CAIMBV010000010.1 GCA_903839355.1 uncultured Actinomycetes bacterium | reverse complement strand
GTGATATCACCTTGAGTCATCGCCGCAGCAAAGGCCCAGGTTCCTGTAACAATGCGATCAGGGAGAGTTGAGTGCGAGGCGGGATGGAGTCGATCCACTCCCTCGATTGTGAGGGTTGAAGAACCTAACCCGTCGATCTTCGCTCCCATAGCGATGAGATATTCACCGAGATCGATAATGTCTGGCTCGCGAGCGACATTGTGAAGCGTTGTAGTTCCCTTCGCCATAACGGCAGCAGTCATTAAATTCTCGGTCGCACCCACGCTAGGAAATGTGAGTTCAAAGGTATCGCCGACTAATCCATCGGGTGCTGTCGCGATGATGTAACCATGTTCAAATTTCACGGTGGCGCCGAGCGCCTCGAGGCCTGCAATATGAAAATCTAGTCCGCGAGAACCTATCGCATCGCCACCAGGCAAAGAGATCTCGGCGATGCCAACTCTGGTCAGAATTGGTCCCAGGACATTGATTGATGCTCGCATCTTGCGAACTAGTTCGTACTCTGCTTTATGTCCAGGTTCCTGTGGAACGTCGATCTCCATGGTGTTCGAGCCGCGGTCAAAATGAACGTTGCAGCCCAGGCGCATGAGTAGATCGGACATGATCTCCACGTCCTTGATCTGGGGGACGTTATGAAGAATGTTCTTTCCTGGGGCGAGCAAAGAGGCCGCCATCAATTTAAGCGCAGAGTTCTTCGCGCCGGTAACGGTCACCTCACCAACGAGTCGGGCTGGGCCATTAATGCGAAGCGCAGATGAATTCTCCGCCACACATCACCCCCAGAACTCCATGACACTAAATTTAAGTGGTCTCATTCTAGTTGCTCCAATAGGCTCACCCCATGGTTAATTTGACTCGTATTTATACAAAAACTGGTGATGATGGAACGACCTCTCTGGGGGATATGAGTCGTACCTCAAAAAATGATCCTCGCCTTGAGGCTTATGCCGACGTGGATGAAGCTAACTCTGCGATTGGCGTTGTTCTTGCTCTGGGTCAGATTCGCAATGAGGACGTCAAGAATTTGCTTACTCGAATTCAAAATGACCTCTTCGATGTTGGGGCCGATCTATCCACCCCGGTAGTCGATAATCCAAAGGTTGAACCGCTACGGGTTACTGAAGAACAGATTACCTACATTGAAAATCAGATCGACTTTTACAATCAAGATCTCTCCGAGTTGCGCTCATTTGTTCTGCCATCTGGAACCCCTGCCTCATCACTTCTGCATGTTGCCAGAACCGTGACTCGTAGAGCCGAGCGCTCTACCTGGCATGCGATCCACTCTTTTGGTGGGGGAGTAAATCCTCTCACCGCTAAATATTTGAATCGCCTCTCAGATCTATTCTTTGTTCTTGCTCGCTATGAGAACCGCGAACTTGGAGATGTCCTCTGGGTACCGGGAGCCAACCGCTAATTACGGGTTAGTTGCCGTGGGCGATGCAGATGGCGTCGGTGAAGTGCTCGGCGCCGGAGTGTACGAAGGATCAGGAACGAAAGTTGAACTTGGTATTGGATCTGTTGCGGGTCCAATACCGCACTCGGCTTGAATCCCCGTAAATTCAATTCCAGTTTGAAGCGGAATTGGACTTACCAAAACTATAGTTTGAATAGTTTTAGCAGCCGCCCCAGCCTCCATTTCGGTTATCTTTCCAATATTGACTCGGCCTGCGGGGTTAGCAGGAT
>CAIMBV010000009.1 GCA_903839355.1 uncultured Actinomycetes bacterium | reverse complement strand
TGTGAATGAAATCCGTAGCCATGCTCAGCATGAGGTGGATCCCAATTAGTAGGAAGTAAATACTCGGTGCCGTCTTGATCTGCGATTAGTCCTAGATTTATTCGTCCCGCCCAAGGAACCATGGCAAACCAACCCCATGCCATTGGATCGTCTCGCTTTGGAAGCACAAACTCAAAACCTCGCCACCGTAAAGAGCTGATGCGCGCGCCATGTTCTAGATCAACCTCAACGCTTAAATCAGCATTGAAGATCTTCTGCAAATTATTTGCCAATGCCAGCCGTCAATCCATTTACGAGTTGGCGTTGGAAGATTAAATAAACGACAACGGCCGGAATCGCGCTCACCAGCGAACCAGCCATAAGCACTGGAATATCAGTGGTTCGCCCAGCAGAAAGGGCTCCAAGACCCACGGTAATCGTTCGATAATTTGGATCCTGGATAAAGAGAAGTCCGACTAGGAGGTCATCCCAGATCTGGATAAATTGGAGCACGATGATCGTGACTACGGCAGGTACTGCCAAAGGAAGTGCGATTTTGGTAAATACTCGTTGATAGCTAAGTCCGTCACAGATCGCAGCTTCTACTAAATCATCAGGTAGTCCACGGAAATACGAGGTCATCAAGAAAGTAGCGAACGGCGTACCTAAAGCGGAGTAAAGCAGGATCGCGCCCCAATACCCCGAAAGCAAATTAAAGTGATTGGCTTCATTCACATAGGCATTGATGATGATCGATTGCAAGGGAATGAGCATCGCTCCGACAATTCCCAGGAAAAATATTGGAGAAGCTTTAGAGCGCATCTTCGCTAGCGAGAAACCAGCCAAAGTACTCACCATCAAGATAATCAGAATTGAAGCAGTGCAGACAACTGTTGAATTTAGAAGCTGACGTCCAACAGGCAAGGCTTTGAAGAGTTTGTGCCAGGAGAGTAAGGAATGGCCGGAAGCTCCTAGAAATTGTGCGTTAGATTTAAATGAACTATTGATCATGAAATAGAACGGATAAATCATGACGACAGCTAGGAGAGTCATGATGATAAAAATAATTATCTCTTTGCGCTTCATTTTGAGTTTCATGATCAATCCTTATTCCGCATAATTGCTAATTGACCGATTCCCAAAACCGCCATCATAAAGAAGAGAATCACACCGAGCATGGCGCCTGTGCCATAGTCAGAGTGCGAGAAGGCACTCTGGTAGATAAAGAATTCGAGGGTCGTTGTACCAAAACCCGGTCCCCCTTCGGTCATTACAAATATCAGACTGAAGAGAGCGGTGAAGGCACTAATAACGGTAATAATGAAGGAGAATTGAATGAAGCGCTGTAGTTGAGGCAAGGTAATGCTGCGGAAGATACGGAAATTACTAGCGCCATCCATACGTGCCGCCTCGTTGAGAGAATTATCTAAGGTGGCCATTCCGGTTAAAAAGATGATGGTATTAGTACCCACCATCGACCAAATGAAGGTAATTGCTACTGCAAGGAGCGCGCCGCGCTCGGATGAGAGCAGATCGGTATGTATGAATCCCAAGCCAAAACCTTGAAGAATTCCATTGAGCAGACCTTGCTGAGCGAAGAATCGCAGTGAAACCATGCCAATAACTACCCACGAAATTGCAGTGGGTAGGAAATAAATCGAGCGGAAGAATTTCCAGCCTGGCACCTTCTCGTTAAGCAAAAAGGCAATACCCAGTGGGAGCAACATCGCGACTGGGATTCCAAGGAGTAGAAGTCCATTGTTCTCAAGTACACGCCAAAAGATTGGATATTGCAGTTCGTGGGTATAAGTACTGATTCCAACCCAGGTGGCGGTAAGACCATCCCATTGGGTAAATGAGTAATACACCGCCTGTAAGATGGGAATTCCAAGGAAGGCGGCTACCAAAGCAAATGCAGGCAACATAAAGAGAATGCCCACGCGTCTGCGCTGTCTACCTAGATCTCTTCTACGAACTTTCATATCACCATTTCGACTAATTCTTGAGCGCGGTCTAAGGACTTTATTGAATACGTCGGTCATAAATGTGAGAGCAAAGTTTTTTCTCTGCTCTCACATTTCGACTTACTACAGGTTGTGCGATCTAGCCTACGTAGGTATTACCGCGTTTAGCTGGGGCCAGATTCTTCCAAACCTGTTCCATCTGCTTGAGACCACCGGTAACAGAAGTCTTTCCACCGAGGATCGCTGGCAAAATTGTGTTACCAGCATTGACCACATCTCCTTGGAGAACGTTGTCGAGCATTGGGAATCGGGTGTAACCACCCTTTGCCGCAAAGTCCAACATCTCCTGATTTACGGGATTAGAGGTTTTTGAACCATTGACGTCCGAGATAAGTCCAGCAGCGTCAACAATCTTGGCAGCGGCAGGAGTTGTCATGAATGCGAGAAAGGCAGCAGCGGCGGCCTTGTTCTTTGAATAGTTGGTCATGCTCAAGCCTT
>CAIMBV010000008.1 GCA_903839355.1 uncultured Actinomycetes bacterium | reverse complement strand
CCAACTGCGCTACGTCCGCACTTTCAAATCCAAATAAACCACTCGGACTTGAAGGGCTAAATCTAGCCTATGGTCGCGGAATGTGGCAAAGGAAGGCCAATCTCTGACTTGTACTCAGGTCTAAAGTGAGAAGATGGAAAGTGGCGCTCCCTTCTTCTGGATGAATGGGATTCTTGCGACCGATCTACTTGAGGTTACTGCTGATATTGATCGGGTTGAGAGCAGCGGTTTCTGGGCGACGTCAATAACCTTTGAGGGCGAGCGCATATTCGCGCACTTTGGAACTGTACTTAGAGATCAACCTTTTCCAGAGACAGAGCCATGGGTACCGCTCAAATCAATTTGGAAGAGTTCGATGAGCAGGAATCAGTACTATCAATATGTCGAAGAAATTCGGCAGCAGATCTCTCTGGGAAATGTATATCAAGCCAACGCCTGCAGAGTTCTCTCAACTCCCTTCAAAGGGAATTCATTGGACTCTCTCTTTGCAGCTTTACTCGAAGAGAATTTTGCTCCCTATGCAACATTTCTTCGAATTCCAGGTTTAGAAATTGCAAGTGCATCCCCAGAACTTTTTTTGCGTCGCGAGGGTGATCGCGTAACAACAAGTCCTATTAAGGGTACGCAAGATTTCAACTCACGTGATATTTTCGGGACTAAGGATCAGAGCGAGAACATTATGATCGTTGATTTGATGCGAAACGATCTCAGTCATATCTGCCAAATTGGAACAGTGACGGTCACTGACTTTCTGCGCACAGAACACCATCCGGGAATGCGTCACCTGGTATCCGATGTACAAGGAAAGCTCCGGAAGAGTATTGGCTGGGACGAAATTCTCAACGGACTCCTCCCTGCGGGCTCTGTGAGTGGGGCACCCAAGAGCTCTGCTATCTCCACCATCGAATCGCAGGAGCCAACACCCAGAGCAATTTATTGCGGATTGATCGGGTGGATTGAGGGCGATCAGGCGCTGCTCGGCCTTGCGATACGAACCTTTTGGAGCAAAGAACGAACCATCTTCTTTGGCACTGGCGCAGGGATCACCTGGCCAAGTGATCCACACTTGGAGTGGCGCGAGACCGAACTCAAGGCCAATAGGTTAGTTGGAATCGCCGGGGGGATAGATGAGGAAGGTTGGCAATTTGGATCGGGCATATTTGAAACCATCCTCATGAGTGAAGGTCGACCGCTCCTATTAGATCGACATATGGATAGGGCCGAAGGCTCTGGAGCGGCTCTGGGCATTTCGATTCCGGATCGATCTGTTGTGAGGCGAGCTATCTCGTATTTAGCGCGATATCCGAAAGCTCGACTTCGTCTCTCGTTTGGTTTGCAATTTTCACTTTCAATTACCTCATACGAGCCGAGCGTGCTTCCCCTAAGGGTGCAGTTATCGCCACACCAGGCGGTCGCGGGCATAGGAGGCCACAAGACCTATCCGTACTGGCACAACTTGGATCTACTCCGCGCAACAAGATTTGAAAGGTTTGATGAGATTCTCTTAGTCGATGAGGAGAGCCGACTTGGTGAAGGGGCTACCTGCAATTACTTGTTTTTGATTGATGGCGTCTGGATCACGCCGCCGCTTTCGGTAGGGGTTCTCCCAGGGGTTATTCGCGGCCTGGCGATTGAACGTGGCATGGTTATGGAAGGTGAGATTTTCATCGAGGACCTGCCGAGGGTGCAATCTGCCTTGGCAGTTTCGAGTTTGAGAATCGCTACTCCGGTGATTTTGCTGGGGGAGCGCCAACTCGAGATCGGAATTGAATGCAAAATGCTATTGGACTTTCTCTGGAGTGAGGTGCAATCCGATTCGAATGGGTAGGGCAATTCGGTAGGCTGAGAGCATGTCCTCACTAATTACCGTCACCGTAGATGGTGCCAGCAGGCAGATTGAATCTGATCAACGCCCTACCCACCTCTATGCGGATAAGAGTTCCGTGGTTGTGGCGCGAATTAATGGTGAGATTAAAGATCTTTGGACCGAACTCCACGAGGGAGATGTCGTAGAAGGTATCGAAATAAGTTCCCCTGAAGGATTGGCCGTACTTCGCCACTCGACCGCTCACGTACTTGCGCAGGCAGTGCAGGAAGTCTTTCCCGAGACCAAGCTAGGAATCGGTCCACCGATCAAAGATGGCTTCTATTATGACTTTGACCCTGTTAAACCTTTCACGCCAGAAGATCTCGAGAAGCTCGAATCGGCTATGCGAAAGATCGTTAAGGCGGGTCAACGTTTTCGTCGCCGTGTTGTAACAGAGTCCGAGGCGCTCTCTGAACTTAAATCGGAGCCATACAAGTGCGAACTCGTCGGAATCAAGGGTGGGGATGAAGAGTCTTCCGTTGAGGTCGGTGGCTCTGAGTTAACGATCTATGACAATTTAGGCCGTGACGGCGAACCGGTTTGGAAAGATCTTTGTCGCGGGCCACATCTGCCTTCCACAAAACATATTCCAGCCTTTAAGTTGATGCGATCTGCAGGTGCGTATTGGCGCGGCTCGGAGAAGAACCCGATGTTGCAACGTATCTACGGCACCGCGTGGCCATCTCAAGAAGAACTCGACGCCTATCTGGCCTTACTGGTTGAAGCAGAGAAGCGTGATCATCGACGTTTAGGTAGCGAACTCGATCTCTTTAGCTTTCCAGAAGAGATCGGATCCGGACTTGCTGTCTTTCATCCCAAGGGAGGCATCGTCCGTCGCGCCATGGAGGACTACTCTCGCAAGCGCCATGAAGAAGAGGGATATCAATTTGTTTATTCGCCTCATCTGACAAAGGCGACTCTCTTTGAAACATCTGGACACCTGGATTGGTACTCCGAAGGAATGTATCCACCGATGGTGATGGATGAGGAACTTCACGCTGACGGCACAATTAAGCGTCAGGGTCAGAAGTACTACATGAAGCCAATGAATTGCCCTTTCCACAATCTGATCTACAAATCCAACAGCCGCTCATATCGCGAACTGCCGCTTCGTCTATTTGAATTTGGAACGGTCTATCGCTACGAAAAATCAGGTGTGATCCACGGACTCACTCGTGCTCGCGGATTCACGCAAGATGATGCTCATATTTACTGCACCAAAGAACAGATGATGGGGGAGCTCGACTCCCTGCTTACCTTCGTCCTTAATTTGCTTCGCGATTATGGCCTCAATGATTTTTATTTAGAGTTATCAACGCGCAATCCAGCCAAATCAGTTGGTTCGGATGAGGCGTGGGAAGAGGCCACCGATGCTCTCCGCAATGCCGCTGAAAAGCAGAGTTTGGAACTCGTTCTAGATCCAGAAGGTGCAGCCTTCTATGGTCCAAAAATCTCGGTACAAGCCAAAGATGCAATTGGTCGCACCTGGCAGATGTCCACCATCCAAGTCGACTTCCAATTACCGCAACGTTTCGATCTCGAATATCAGTCGACCGATGGATCTCGTCAGCAGCCGGTGATGATTCACCGCGCCCTTTTCGGATCTATTGAGAGATTCTTTGGAGTTTTGACCGAGCACTATGCAGGAGCTTTCCCTCCATGGTTGGCACCGGTCCAGGTTCGTGGTATTCCAGTCGCCGAAGCGTTCCTGCCATATCTGCAAGATATTGCGGCTCAAATGCGCAAGGCGGGAATTCGAGTCGATGTCGATACATCGGATGATCGAATGCAGAAGAAGGTCCGCAACGCGCAACTTGAGAAGATTCCATTCATGATGATCGCGGGTGAAGAAGATCAGAATAATGGCGCTGTCTCATTCCGGTACCGCAATGGGGATCAGAAGAATGGTATTGCGATCGCAGATGCAATTGCTGAGATCGTGACAGCGGTCGCCGAGCGCACGCAGATATAGAAGTCATGGATCAGGAACTCACCGGAGGGGCAGGGATGCCTGATGGTTGGAACCGTTTGTGGGCTCCTCATCGCATCTCCTACCTGGCGGGGGAGAATCGACCACTGCCTGACAACGATGTGCCATGCCCATTCTGCAGAATTCCGACACTGGACGATGCCGAAGGTTTGATCGTGGCTCGAGGTGAGCATGCCTATGTGGTCATGAATCTTTATCCCTACAACGCAGGTCATGTGCTCGTCTGCACCTATCGCCATGTTGCAGATTTAACAGAACTCGAAAGAAATGAGCGCAATGAATTGCTTGAACTCACGGCTCATGCAATGAAAGTGATACGACATGTATCTGGCGCACAAGGATTCAATCTGGGGATGAATCAAGGCGCAATTTCAGGAGCAGGGATCGCAGATCATATCCATCAACATGTTGTTCCTCGTTGGAGTGGCGATGCCAACTTCATGCCGGTTATCGGGAAGACAAAGGTAATCTCGCAATTACTCGATGAGACTCGTGCCGCCTTAACTGAGGGTTGGAACCTGGTCTAAATACTCTTTGATCTGGTCGATGCCGATGCTCGTGCCTTCCACCCAAGGTAGAGCGGGGAAGAGTAGGCCAGCTGCAAAACTATCTTCACCAGATTCTTCTAGCGCTTCGAGATGCTCCTCGCGAAATTCAGCGACAAGTTCAATATGTTCTGGATCGGCGGGTCGTTTTGTCGCCTCGCCATCTGTGTAGTCAGTTATTTCGAGCCTCTCTAGATTTATAAGCGCGGCGGGGCGCCCATCATCACCGTGCAATACGAGATATGGCGAGACCACTGGATCGAGCATTTTCGAGGCGATCGCAGTCATATCTTCAAAATCGATCTCACTGTCCAACAGGTCGCATATAACTACAAGTGAGGGGATGTAGAGCTCACGGGAAATCCGCCATTTCTCGAGATCCGCACTGACGATGCCGTCTTGCGCGCTGACGAGAAAGAGGGCGACATCGCACTCTTGCAGATCGGCATTTTCAAGGCCTAAAGCGTCCGCTAGAGCTAAGGATTTGCTCCCAACTATTGCGACTTTCGGCGAATTAATTAGGTCTGACACAGTATCCGAGCCTACGATGTAATCGTGATATCGGCCTCCATCAAAGCACCAGTGACACGGGTCGTCACCCCACTCTGCCGCTGGCTCTTAAGTAAAGGTGTGACCGCAAACTGGCTGAGCGCAATCGGAGGACTCGGAGCCAGTATTAGCGCAATCAGCTTCTTTAGCCATGGCAATTATTTCTGGGGCATGGTCGTAACGCTCTTCTTCATTCTCTTTGATCTTTTGGATGGAACTCTGGCTCGCATGTCTGACTCCGGAGGATCGAAATGGGGAGCGCTCCTTGATTCCACCCTTGACCGAATCTCTGATGCAGCGGTGCTTGGTTCTCTCGCCTACTTCTTAATGAAGAGTCATGATCGATTAGTCCCAGTGCTTGTCGTGGCGCTGGTTGCAGGTGGTCTTGTCTCCTATATAAAGGCACGTGCCGAGGGACTCGGAATTCCTTGCAATGGTGGCCTGGCCGAACGGACCGATCGATTGATCATTATCTTTGTGGCTCTCGGCTTTGCCGGCCTAGGTGTTCCTTACATACTGGCCGTTGGCTCCTGGTTACTGGCGGTGGCAAGTGTGTATACGGTCTGTGAGCGATTAGCAATTGTTTACCGCGCAACAAAGAGACTCTAGCTGGACCGCATAAGTGTCATTTACCTATCTGGCGTACTTCATCGCCTGGAAGATTCTGGGATACCTACCCGAAGATAAGGCATATGGATTGATGTATTGGATTGCTGATCAGATCACAAAGCGCAACCCATCTGGAGTACAGCGGTTGCGTAGCAATTATTTGCGGGTGCGCCCGGACATTTCCGAGCCAGAACTTCAATCTTTGGTGAAGGAGGGAATGCGCTCCTACCTTCGCTATTGGTGTGACACTTTTAGATTGCCGCTCTGGTCTGGCGAAGAGATAGTTAGCCGCACAACGGTGATCAACGAACACCTTCTTCTTGAAGCCTTGGCGGAGGGTAAGGGAGCTGTGGTTTCACTGCCCCATGCCGGAAATTGGGATCACGCAGGTGCTTATTACTGCGAGACCGGTTGGCCGATCGTCACAGTCGCAGAACATCTTGAACCGGAGCGGCTCTTCAAGAAATTTCTGGCCTACAGAGAATCGATTGGAATGGAAGTTCTGGATGCAAGTGCGCGTTCGCTTGCTCTCCTTTCTCAACGACTCCGGCAAGGGCGACTCATTGCTCTGGTGGCTGATCGTGATCTATCAAAGAATGGTGTGGACATCACTTTCTTTGGATACCCGGCCCGTATGCCGGCAGGTCCAGCCTTGCTCTCAATTCAAACCGGAGCCCCCTTTCTGACCGCCTTCGTTCGTTATATAGATACTGGTATTGAGATCACCTTTGAACCAATAATTGAGGTTCCAGAGGATGGTAAAAATTCTGTGAAGGTGAGCGCGATGATTCAGGAATCCGCAAACCGATTGGAGCGCCACCTGAGGGAGCATGTAACTGACTGGCATATGTTGCAACGAATTTGGATTGATGGCGATTTTGAGGAACGCGAATGAGCGAACTAAAATTGCGAATCGGAATGGTCTGCCCTTATGGGTGGGATATTCCTGGGGGAGTACAAATACACATTAGGGAACTCGCCGAACATTTCATCTCTCAAGGACATTACGTATCTGTTATTGCACCAGTAAGCGATGAAGATTCAATCATAGATCCCTGGTTGGTAAGTGCAGGTCGCCCAGTTCCAATTCCTTTTAACGGTTCGGTGGCTCGTGTTCTCTTCGGTCCGATTGCTGCATCCAGGGTTCGGCAGTGGATCGCGCAGGGAGATTTCGATGTATTGCACATGCACGAACCAGGAATTCCATCCATCTCATTGCTTGCTTGTTGGTCTGCCGAAGGCGCAATGGTAGGAACCTTTCATGCATCTACTCCGAAATTGAGGGCTATTGCCTCGGTCGGGCCGCTGATTGAACCGATGATTGAAAAACTTAGTGCGCGGATAGCGGTGAGCGAGATGGCGCAAGCGACACTCAACAATCTTTACGGGACTGAGGCGGTGGTCATTCCCAATGGAATCGATTACGCCAGATTCGCACGCGGTGCAGCGTCGAGAGAAACTCGTGGAGATCATCCGCGAATCGGATTTCTCGGTCGCTTTGAGGAGACAAGAAAAGGTCTTCCACTTCTCATCGAAGCGCTTCCAAAAATTCTAAAGTCAATCCCAAATCTTGAATTAGTTGTAGCTGGTCCAGGGGATCCGGAGAAGATTCTGGCGAAGGTGGATCCACAAGTGGCAAAGCAGGTCACCTTCTTAGGCCGACTTTCAGAAGAAGAGAAGGTGCAGTTCCTTTCTGGCATTGATCTGTATATAGCCCCGAATACCGGCGGTGAATCTTTTGGAATTATCTTGACAGAGGCGATGGCCTCTGGAACACCTGTGTTGGCTAGCGATATTCCAGCTTTCGTAGATCTACTCTCAGTCGGAGATTGCGGTGCCACCTTTAGATCGGAGGATTCGGGGGATCTTGCGAAGAAAACGATCGAACTCATGCGAAATGCGGTGCGATTACAACAACTTGCTGAGAATGGTCTGACTTCTGCGATTCGCTTCGACTGGGGGAGTGTCGCAACACAGATAATGAGCGTGTATGAGGTTGCAATGACTGGTCAAGCCAAAGTTGCGGTTGGTTCTGACAATGCAAGTTGGAAGAAGGGGAGAGAGCGATGAAAGTTGCTGCAGTTCTCATCGTTGTTCTTCTCTTTATGTGGTACCTGTCATTCTCGGCGAGCCGATTGGACCGCCTCCATCACCGCGTCGAGACCTCATGGGAGCATCTCGATGCTCTTCTTCAACGCAGGGCCGCATTAGCCCTTGTGATTTCACATCAATCTGATCTAGATCCAGCGACTGACTTGATTTTGACCCAGTCGGCATATGTGAGTCGTGAAGAGGCGATTATTGATCGAAACGATGCTGAACGTTCGCTCTCTGAATCTTTGAAGTTTCTACGTGAGTTAGGACGTAACGGTGAAGTCGCGATCTCGGTGCCGCTTCTCGATGAACTCAGCGTGCTCACCGAGAAAATAACTTTGGCTATCGCGATACATCTTGAAGCAGTTAGTTCTGTCGCTAAGTTACGTTCTCGCCCGATTTACAGGCTCTTTCATCTCGCAGGTAAGGCAAAGTTGCCGAAAATCTACTCATTCGAAGAGGACTCTTTGTGATCAAATCCCATCGTTTCTTGGTTTTAACGAGTGCAATCGTTCTACCCGTCTTGTTCTTGGCGGGTTGTGGCGCTACGAAAAAATCTGCACCCACTACAGCGGTAGTTCCAACTAATGCACTGACTGGATTGCCTGGAATTAACGGGCCGGTTCTCTTTGTCAAAGTCGATGACACTCAACCTGCGCATCCCCAGATCGGTTTAGATAGCGCGGATGTAATTTATATAGAGCAGGTTGAAGGTGGACTGACTCGTCTCGCTGCAGTCTTCAGCAACAAATTGCCTGCGGAAATTGGACCTGTCAGATCTGCCCGCATCAGCGATATTGATTTAATGGCAAATTACGGTCGAGTTGGCATGGCATATAGCGGAGCGCAAACTCTCTTCTTACCTGTTCTGCGTGCCTCGAATATCGAAGATATCGGCGCGGATACCGAACCCGCCTCTATCTTTTCGCGTGATCCGGCTCGTACTGCTCCAACGAATCTCTTGGTGAATCCAAAAGCGTTGCTCAACAAATCTATAAATGTTGAACACCGACCAATCGTCACGGCCAAGTCGGTTGGATGGAAGTTTGGTCCACTACCTGCTGGTGGCACCGCAATTAAAAGTGCAGAGGTGAAGTGGCCTGCGGGTAAGTACAAAGCGGTCTGGTCTGCGAGTACTCAAAAGTGGAAATTGATCTACGACGATGCACCCGATATTGCGGCGGATGGAGTCCAGTTGGGTTCTCCTACCTTCCTGATCCAAGAAGTCAGCATTACTCCATCGATCTATCACGATCATCTCGGAAGCTACACGCCCTTTAGCAACACGATTGGATCTGGAACGGGCTATCTACTCCGTGATGGTGAGGAGATTCCGGTCTATTGGAACCGTGCCACCGCTACTGATCCCACCACCTGGACGCTTAAAGATGGCTCACCAGCCTATTTCCACACTGGACAGGTCTGGGTCGCATTGACCGATCAACAGCCCACCTTTACCTACCCAGTTTCCAGTACGCCAGCACCCACCGCTTCAAAGTAGACTTGGGCTCTTGCCCCTAGGGCACAACCTAGGTTTTGCTGGCACAAGGAGATGGAATGTCTGAGAACACCGAGAAGGTAACTGGCACGGGTCGCGTCAAGCGAGGTATGGCTGAGATGCTCAAGGGAGGCGTCATCATGGATGTCGTTGATGTTGAGCAGGCGAAGATCGCTGAGGATGCTGGTGCGGTCGCCGTAATGGCTCTAGAGCGTGTACCTGCCGACATCCGTGCACAAGGCGGAGTCGCTCGTATGTCTGATCCTGACATGATCGAGAAGATCCAGGCAGCGGTCTCTATCCCAGTTATGGCGAAGGCTCGCATTGGTCACTTTGTTGAAGCTCAGGTCTTGCAGAGCCTCGGTGTTGATTACATCGACGAGTCAGAAGTACTCACTCCAGCCGATTATGAGAACCACATCGACAAGTGGAACTTCACAGTTCCCTTCGTGTGTGGTGCAACCAATTTGGGTGAGGCGCTACGCCGCATTAATGAGGGTGCAGCAATGATCCGCTCTAAGGGCGAAGCTGGAACCGGTGATGTCTCAAATGCGACCACCCACATGCGCAAGATTTCTCAAGAGATCCGTCGCCTTACCTCTATGCGTGAAGATGAGTTGTACGTTGCAGCCAAGGAGATTCAAGCACCGTACGAACTCGTCAAGGAAGTAGCACAGACTGGGAAGTTGCCGGTCGTTCTCTTTACAGCTGGGGGAATCGCAACCCCCGCAGATGCAGCGATGATGATGCAGCTCGGCGCAGATGGAGTCTTCGTTGGCTCTGGAATTTTCAAATCTGGAAATCCTGCTGCTCGTGCTAGCGCCTGCGTTAAGGCAGTCACCTATTACACGGATGCCAAGGTGATCGCCGATGTCTCTCGTGGACTTGGAGATGCCATGGTGGGCATCAACGTCTCTGATATTCCAGTTCCACACCGTTTGGCTGAACGCGGCTGGTAACGGCACGCTCTTTATATGCTGGTTGGTGTTTTAGCGCTCCAAGGTGATTTCCGAGAGCACCTCTTTGCGCTAGCCGAGTGCGGGGTAGATGCAATCGCGGTGAAAAGCCTGGATCAAATCAATGAGATTGATGCCCTTATTTTGCCTGGCGGAGAGTCAACCACCATCGCAAAGTTAGCGCGAACGTTCGGACTCTTTGATCGGATTTCAGAGCGGATTCATGCAGGACTTCCGACTTATGGCTCCTGCGCGGGGATGATTCTTCTTGCAGATCGCATTGAGGGTGCTGCTGTGGGTCAAGAGCGTTTCGGTGGCATGGATATCACCGTGCGACGCAATGCCT
>CAIMBV010000007.1 GCA_903839355.1 uncultured Actinomycetes bacterium | reverse complement strand
TTCCTTCAATATCTGAAAAATAGCAAGATATTTTTAGTATTACGATTTTTGACCCCTTGACGACCATAAACTCTGTTACCAAGAAAAATCAACTCAATCTCAACTAAGTGATCAAAACAACTCAACCAAGACCAAACCCCACCCCCACAGAAGCCCGGCGTGCTCGAATGAATACGAATAATCAGACGATGCCCTGGCAGCAGTACTGGAACTTGTCGTAGGCCTTCGTGCGCCAGTTGTCGTAGCTGCTCTCGATCAACGAGTCCACGTACTTCGTGCACTCCACCTCCGTCATCAGCCGCGACTGGGGCACCACCCGCTGCTTCAACTCGCCCAGCAGGTTCTCCCCCATCGCGAAGCACGGCAGGTCGTTTTGGCCCATGAACATCATCTCAACGAGTTTGATGACCTTGTCGGCGTGCTCTTGGATGGCGAGGAAGCCGAGTCGCATCAGCTCGCGGAACTAGCGGAACTTCTTAGACTTGATTCCTCCAAGCACCTCAACCATTTCTCCGGTCAACTTGAAGGGTGCCTACTCGAATTTCAGACCCTTGCCCGGGGCGTTAGAGAGCAGGAAGCCGAAATCGATGTGCATGATGTGCCCGGCGATGTCGACCATGATGTTCCCATTGTGGCGGTCCTTGATCTAAAGGACGTAGCATACCAAGGAGTAGGCGGCGAGCGACTGGCAAAAGTTGTTGCGTGCTTTCTTGAACTCTATCATATATTGTTAGGGAATGAGCATACTTTTAGATTTCCGATCGCCGAACTGCAGTCGGAAGTAGTCTATCAGCTTGGCTTGCTGGCCCATCTTCTTCTTGATGGAGTCGATTGAGAGGGTGTCTGAGACGGCTTCGATGAGACCGCACCGAGGCCCGGTTGCGAGGATCTCATAGGTGCGGAGCCACAGGTTGAGCTTTTTGAGCTTGAATATTTGATCGATCTGGGAGATGAGCTGCATGGCGAATTGCTCTTGCCTCACGTCATCGTTGCTCTTCACGATTATCTTTATCAGCCGCCAGGTCTTCAACTACCCGAATGGGGAGTTCTTTCGAACCCTCTCGTCTTGTTCCTTAGAGGTCTCTAAGAAGATAGCGTTGTGGGGTCTCTCATCGTAGAAGTCCTTTGAGTCGATAGTGACTCTGCGAGTGTTCTCTATCTTGAGCTCGTCATGGAAAGCCTAGACCTTCCCATCTTGCTCACCTCCTCCCGCTAGCAACTGGGTAAGCTGAGCCTACTCGCTAGTGTATAACATAGACATAGACCGCCTTTTGCTGTGGAGTTAGTCGAATTGATCATTAACCACCTCCTCAATTATGCCTTCTCCTGGTGGTTCCACCTTTAACTCTTCTTCAATCTCAGGCCTTAGACCCTCAAATTAGAGGCCTTCCATGGGGCTTTTTTATTCGCCAATTTCGGCTGCTAATGTATTGATCAATGTACTTCCGCTTCCACTTGGCTTTAGATTTTTGAAGAACTGACTGTTTGGGTCTTCTAACCCACCGTCAGCTCGCGAATCAGAAAACAAGATGTCCCCCTCGCTTTCAAGAGAAGCTTCTGCGATATCATTCGCCTTCACACTTAAGAGTTAGCCCTGGTCTATGTATAGTTAGATGTTTAGATAAGTTACTGGCTGCAGGCTTGACTTCTGTGTGGTGATGTGGGTGCTACTAGTGTGAAGAGTTAAAGTAGTTCTCATTCACTTTCACCTTGTTAAGCACTGAATCGTTCTATACAACGTATTTTATATGATGGAGGCTTACTCTCTTAAGGCTATTGATGATAAGGGGGTCTGAAGCCCTAATGTCGAATAACCGGTTTACCTTGCTCTTGAGCTCTTCCTGCTGCTCCCTTCGGTCTTTTTTAGAGGGGGCCTTGTTGTTGAGTATGATGACCTCAGCCGCCTTGCTCTTGGCGGACCCCTCATATCCGACAGCTACAGTCATCGCCTCGGCCTCCCGCTTCAGCTCTCTGTCCTTACTCTTCATCGTTTGTCTTCGTTGCGACATTTTTTTAGCCTTCTTCGCTTCCTCTTTTTCGCGCTCATAAGGATTTAGGGGCTCCCTAAGCTTTGCGAGGTCTTTCTTGCTCATCGAGCCTGAGTCCCAAGAGGAACTGCGGTAGTTCTCATACTCTAACTCTGTAGTGCTCTTGAAGTAGGAGCCCTTCTTATTTCGTTTCGAGGACTTATCTGGTTTTCCTTGAGATATAGGGTTTTCAGGCTGAACAAGTAGCATGAGCTCCTCGGGTCTGAAAGCCTCAAAGTGGAGTAGAACTGGTGCTCGCTCCTTAGTGGTGAAAATCTTCGCTTCATCAGCAACAATGTGAAGAATCGCATAGTTCCTCATAGAGTCGTTCACGAATGGGATGTAGACCGAAGCAGGTAGCTTTCGATTCAGTTTTTTTAGCTCTTCTTATAGGAACTCCTCCCTGTTAGTCTGATGGATCAGTGCCGTAGAGAGGTCAGTGAGTTGCGTGATAAACTTAGGTGTGGACAAGTATGCTTGAAGCGCATGTGTGCGGGAGATGTCGGCAGGGTTTTTGACACCTGGAGGTGTTGGAGATTCCCCTACGCCTAGGAAGGGCTAGAGGATGATATCCTTGGCAGTGATAATGAGTTCCTCCTCGTCAGGGTTTGAGACCAAAACTGATGGGTACTCTTCTTTGGAGTCATTGTCTTTGCCCTTTTTTCGCTCGCCCTTGAAACTACTGTTATTGATAGAGCTGGTTACATCTTCTTTGTAGTCTTTGGAGGCAGATGAATTGATTTTGTACAAGGGCATCTAGTTATTGTCGGTGTACTCGTCAATGCGCTGGCGGACCCTCTACTGTCGCGCAGTCTTCTCAGCTTCCCGCACTCTTTCCTCGCTCTGTTCAGCTTTGCTCTGCAGCTTTTAGCTCAGCCTTCCTATCAAGCCTGAAACCATGCCGACTGGAGATGCCACCACGTCGCGCAACTGTGGGTAGTGGTCAAGCAGGCCGAATTCTTGGACGAGGTTTGCAATGTCCTTGGAGTTTGAGAGGTATAGGCGCTCTTTGCTATTGAGGCAGGAATCCTTCAGGCACTTGAGGACGATGCGCGACTTGTGGTGGTGGGCTTTCGATGCTGGGTCGGTCTCTGGAAAGAGCATGGCCTGGTAGAAGAACCAGATTCGGTGCGAGTAGAAGAAACTGGAGGTGGAGGCCATCACTATCAGGTTCACGAGTTCTTGCTCCATCTCCGAGTCTCCTTTCAAGTAGAAGCAGCAAAGCTGAGGGATGAAAAACTCTAGGTCATTGCGGAAGCGAGAGGTGAAGTCGGGGTTCACTCGGAGGCGCTCCAACTGCTTGATTGCCTCGTGGTCATGCGCATATAGTCGAATGAGCACCGTCATGG
>CAIMBV010000006.1 GCA_903839355.1 uncultured Actinomycetes bacterium | reverse complement strand
TCCACGCAATGGGTAAGAAGATCATTGAAGAGGCTGGCGAGGTCTGGTTGGCTGCAGAACATGAGAGTGATGAGGCGCTTGCCTTGGAGATATCACAACTCCTCTATCGGTTGCAGGTGTTAATGCTAGCTCGGGGTATTACTCCGGAAGATGTTTATAAAGTTCTTTAATTATTTCCGGACGATCACGAGGAGTTAAGCATGCTTAAAGTGGCCATACCTAACAAGGGGAGTCTCTCCGACTCTGCCATAGCTGCACTCAAGGAAGCTGGTTATCGACAGCGCACAGATGCGAGAGATCTGACTCTCATAGACCCAGAGAATGGCGTCGAGTTTTACTACCTAAGGCCTCGAGATATTGCGCTTTACGTTGCAAGTGGCGAGTTAGAAGTTGGAATTACTGGTCGCGATTTGCTCATTGATAGTGGAGCTGATGCATCGGAAGTTTTAGCGCTGGATTTTGGAAAGAGCACATTTAGATTCGCAGCACCTGTTGGATCCTCCTACAGTGAGTCGGAGTTAGGTGGAAAGCGAGTAGCAACCGCGTATCCAGGATTGGTCGCTAACCACTTCGCAAAACTAGGAATAGACGTTGAAGTTGTAAGGCTGGATGGCGCTGTTGAGAGTTCCGTTCGACTGGGAGTAGCTGATGTGATTGCCGACGTGGTCTCGACCGGAGGAACTTTGCGTCAAGCAGGTTTAGCCATCTTTGGTGATCCGATCCTGCATAGCGAAGCGATCGTGATTGAACGCCCATCCATTAACCGGTCGGAGGCGGCAGAGACTCTTCTGCGTCGCCTGCAGGGTGTTGTCATTGCACGCCAATATGTTCTCGTTGATTACGATGTTAAATCTGAATTTCTTGATGCGGCCTGTGCGCTAACTCCAGGGATTGAGTCACCGACAATCTCGCCGCTGCAAAGAAGTGATTGGAACGCAGTGCGCGCCATGGTTAAGAGAAGTGATATCAATCGAATCATGGATGATCTATGGAAGGTTGGTGCGAGAGGAATTCTCGTCACTGATATTCACGCCTGCAGACTCTAAGGATTTTTGACTTTTCTTACGCGCTCATCCCCATAAAACGAATGACTTCGGAAAGATCCCCGTTATTTATTGAGGCTTTGGCTTTCTCTTGAACGATTGGCTTTGCATTAAAGGCGATGCTCAACCCAGCGATCTCCATCATTCCTAAGTCGTTAGCGCCATCGCCAACTGCCACCGTCGCTGCGAGAGGAATATCTAAAAGGGCCGAAAGTTCGCGCAGGTAGTTTGCCTTTGCCTCGCGATCAATAACATCCCCGATGGTCAGGCCGGTGAGCTTCCCATCAACTACTTCCAGGGTATTCGCCCGAAAGAAGTCGATCATCTCCATCTCTAGAAGAGGTGCGATCACATTGTTGAATCCACCGGAGACAATTGCAATTTTATGTCCACCCTCGTGCAAACGGGAGACCATCTCTCTAGCACCCTTTGAAAGTGAGATTTCACCACGCACTACCTCGAAGATCTCCTCTGGAAGTCCCTTGAGTAGGGCCACCCGCTCTCTGAGCGAGGCCTTGAAATCTAATTCGCCGCGCATCGATCTCTCTGTTATGGCAGCGACAGCCTCACCCACACCAGCATGGCTTGCGAGAAGATCTATTACCTCTTGTTGAATGAAGGTGGAATCCATATCGAGTACGACAAGACGTTGATCAAGTGTCATCTATGCGGCGCCACCCTCGGAGTAGTCAATCGCGGCATCAAATCCGGTCGCTGTACTCCAGTTGAGAATGTCCTCCTCAATGGCGAGAACATGTGCTGGATCACATCCGATGAGGATGCCCACAATCAATTTCCCTCTAAGGCTGATCCTCTGAGTATCCAAGATTTCCAATGAGAACGGGGCTAGTACTTCACGAAGAGACTCTTCAGCGCCAGACCCGTAAGCGGAGGAGAGAAGAATCAATGCGGTGAAGTCATATTTGGGGAGAGCCATGAGCGGAAGATTAGCCTGTATGGGCTAGCGAGCGGGTATCTTTCACCTCTGTGGGCCACGTATTGGAATTTAATGACGTCTCAGTTATTCGTGATGGACGAACCATCTTGGGGCCTCTCTCTTGGCGAGTCTCGGAGGGGGAGCGCTGGGTTGTACTGGGACCCAACGGCGCCGGCAAGAGCACGCTCTTTGCCTTGGCTGGTTCTCTGATTCACCCCTCCAAAGGCTCAGTGACGATCTTGGAGTCACCACTTGGCAGAACCGATGTCTTTGAACTCCGTCCTCGCATCGGAATCACATCGGCTTCGATTGTTGAGATGATTCCTGAGTACGAGAGCGTCATGAATGTTGTGATGACATCTGCTTACGCAATTGTTGGACGATGGCAAGAGAGTTACGACTTATGGGACGAATCCCGTGCACTTAGCCTCCTCACGATTCTCGGAGTTCGAGAGTTAAAGGAGAGAACTTTTGGAACTCTCAGCGAGGGAGAGAAGAAGCGGACCCTCATTGCACGTGCATTGATGCCGAATCCTGAACTCTTACTCCTTGATGAACCAGCTGCAGGATTGGATCTAGGTGGTCGAGAGGATTTATTGCGCCGACTTAATTCGCTGGCCCAGGATCCTACGAGCCCTGTCACGGTGATTGTCACGCATCACGTTGAGGAGATCCCGCGAGGAACAACACACTGCCTTCTTCTGAGTGAGGGACTAGTTGTGGCACAAGGTGATTTGAGAAGCGTTCTTACTTCCGAGAATCTCTCAATGGCATATGGAATTGCGGTAGATATTCAGGAAGATGGCGGGCGCTTCTTCGCCCGCGCCAGCGAGGGATAGAGGGCTCTATGTTTCATTTTACTTTCCTACAAGCAGCCGTTACAGGCCTAATCCAGGGCATAACTGAACTATTTCCAATCTCAAGTCTGGGTCACTCAGTGTTAGTTCCCGCGTGGCTTGGTGGTTCATGGCGTGCATTCTCCAACACCCCGCAGTATTTACTTGTGGCAGTTGCACTACATCTTGCCAGCGCCGTAGCTCTCTTTTTGGTTTTTGCCCCGCGCTGGATCGCCATTCTCAAGTCAGTTGTAACGTGGAAGCGTAATTCCTCAGCATTCAAAATTTTCTGGCTACTGTTACTCGGGACTGTTCCAGTCGCGCTGATTGGCTTCGCATTTAACAATTTCTTCCAACGCAATTTTCAAAAACCTTTGAGTTCAGCTATCTTCTTAACTCTCAACGGATTGATCCTGTTTGGTGCAGAACGGTTAACTTCGCGCCGCCATCCTCACGCAGTTCCTGCGGACGAGAACTTGGCAATCGTGGAACGAGTCTCTCCTGGTCAAGCGGTCGTAATAGGCGTAGGACAAAGTGCTGCTCTCTTTGCTGGTATCAGCCGCTTCGGAGTCACTGTCTCTTTTGGACTTTTAAGAGGGTTGTCACGTTCTGTCGCCGCGGATTTCGCCTTCCTTCTCTCGTTCCCGGTTATCTTGGGAGCATCTATCGTCAAACTTCCTAAACTGGGTCACGGCGCTCTTGCTGGTTCTTATGGAGCGCTCACTTTTGGAGCTGGTGTGGCATTTGTTGCCACAATCTTCAGCGTAAAAGTTCTCACAAAGTGGTTCAAGAGTAATTCTTTGCGTCCCTTCGCTGCATACTGTCTGATCGTTGGATTGATCTCGATCATCAAGTTCGGCTTCTTTAACTAATGTTTGTTGGTCTTGGAACTGTAATAAATATCGGGACAATCGTCCTTGGTTCCACTCTTGGCATTCTTGGTGGGGCGCGATTCCCCGACAAATTGCGAATCCTCATCACTGATGTACTGGGCTGCGTGACTCTGATCAATGCTGCAGATAATTTAAGAAGTATTTGGGCTCCCACCTTTGTAAACGCGGTACCAAAGGGTTGGACCACATTAGGAACTTTGGCGGCCCTTATCTTGGGTGGGGTAGTTGGTTATTTATTGCATATTGAGAATAGATTGGAGAGTCTCGGCACCGCCATCAAGTCGCGTTTTGGGGCGCGCGACAAAGGATCTTTCTTAGAAGGTTTCATGGCTGCATCCCTTCTCTTTGCAATAGGACCGCTGGCAATATTGGGAAGCATTAGCGATGGAATGCATACTGGAATTCAGCAACTGGTTCTCAAGAGCACTTTGGATGGATTCGCCGCGATGGCATTTGCAACGACCTTCGGTTGGGGTGTGGCTTTCTCAGCTATCCCGGTGGCGATTTATCAATTTAGCTGGACCGCAATCGGTTATTTCTTGGGAAATATCCTTTCGCAATACCAGATCCACTCACTCACCGCAGTCGGAGGGGTGATGCTCTTTGGTATCGGGTTGCGGTTGTTAAATCTGAAATTTATAGCGATTGGCGATCTATTACCAGCACTCATCTTTGCGCCACTAGTAGCCCTAGTGGCGCATCAATTTATTTGATCCTCTTTTAGAATGTGCTCGCATCGATCACGAAACGATACTTAACATCGCTTGCGATCGTTCGCTCGTATGCTGCATTTATGTAATCAGCGCTAATCACTTCTACATCACTCACTATGTTTTTCTCAGCACAAAAGTCGAGCATTGATTGGATCTCTGGTAGACCGCCGATCATTGAACCAGCGAGCGAACGTCGGAGCCTTAACAAGTTGAAGGCATCGACTTCATACGGCTTACCAGGCAACCCAATGACAACCAAAGTTCCATTGAGCTTCAAAAACTTCAGGTATTGGTTGATATCCAAATCAGCCGAGACGGTATTGAGGATGAGGTCGAAGCTCTCCGCCTCTTCTTCAAAGACTTTTGGATCCTTTGTGACAACGAAATGAGCCGCACCCATTCGCTTAGCATCAGCCTCTTTGCTGGCCGAATGAGAGAAGACGGTGACTTCAGCACCCATAGCGGCGGCAAATTTGACCCCCATGTGACCCAAACCGCCGAGTCCGATGATGCCAACCTTCTTGCCCGGTCCCGCATTCCAGTGCTTCAGGGGCGAGTAGAGGGTGATTCCTGCGCAGAGAAGGGGAGCCACGCCAGTCAGGTCTAGGTTTCCTGGAATTTTAACTGCGTAGTCCTGGTCAATAACGAAGTTATTGGAATATCCGCCTAGTGCAACGGTAACTCCATCGCGCTCGTACCCGTTATAGGTGCCGGTCATGCCGTTTTCGCAATACTGCTGTTGTCCCGCCAGGCAATTTGAGCAGGTGCGGCAAGAGTCGATAAAAACACCCACACCGATTCGATCACCCACCACGAACTTGGTGGCCTCCGAGCCAACAGCGGTTACCACTCCGACAATTTCATGGCCGGGGACCATTGGGAAGATCGCCGACCCCCACTCTTCGCGAGCCTGATGAATATCCGAGTGGCAAATTCCAGCGTAGGAGATATCAAAGGCGACGTCGCGAGGGCGTAACTCACGCCTCTGAAAAGAGAAGGGTTGAAGAGGTTCTTTTGCTTTTAGTACTGCATATCCACGAGATTCCATGGAGGGAAAAGTACC
>CAIMBV010000005.1 GCA_903839355.1 uncultured Actinomycetes bacterium | reverse complement strand
TACCAATTCTTACTGCATCCGCATGCTCGGGACGTAGCGCAGCATCTATCAGACGTGAATAACTAGCGTCTACATCTGACTTGGTTGCATAAGGAGCGGCGGTCCAACCATTGAACTCCGCCTCGGCACGTTCCATAGCGAGGTTGGCGCCTTTGACGAGACGAATCTTGATGGTCCCACCGGATTTAGCATGACGTGATTTTGCCCAGGTCACCAGCTCATAAAAGGCAGAGTGAGATTCAGGCAGATAGGCCTGTAGAACGATTCCCGCCGTCATTCTAGAAAATTCGGTTTCAGAGAGAACTTTCTTGAAAGCATCAACGGTGAGAGCTAAGTCGCGGTACTCCTCCATATCGAGATTGATAAAAGTTTTATTTTCTTGAGCAGCGCGATAGAGAATTCGCAACCGCTCGCAGACCTTGGATAACGATCCAGCGTGATCAATGGTGACCATCTGTGCAACAACTGCTGAGAGTTTGACCGAGATGTAATCGACATCAGGCCTCTCGATCATTTCAAGGATTTGCTTAAATCTGGTATCTGCCTCGTGCTGACCGAGCACCGCTTCACCGAGCACATTGATATTGAGGCGAATATTCTGCTTCTCGCGACGTCGCAGAACTTTGGTTAGGCCATCAACCTCATAAGGAAGGATGAGCCCTTTGGAGAGTGAGCGAACTCGACCGTGGACAAGTGCAATCACTAGTCTCGGCGTAACTTTCGAAATAGATCGCAGGAAATGCAGGCCTATCGCGTTAAAAAATCCAAACCCGCGCATGGATGCTTTTTTAGCGGCCCGTGCAAAGATCGTGACCGCCTGCTTGGTGGAATGAATTCGCATCACTTCATCAGTCAACGTGATGGTTACTTCGATCGCCTTAGGGTCCTTAAATAATTTGGCGAAACGTTTGCGATTGGCTGAGTCTTTCCGGGTCCTCAAGGTATCTGAGGTATGAATCAGGTTTCTAGCCTGAGCAACCGAGGTCTTTGCAGTTTCATCAATTTTCGGGTCTGTCTGGAAGGTTGCCACGGTGAGCATTCTCCCTCTCCGAAGCCAAAAATTCATCTTCGCGCAACCTGGTGGACTCTCAATTGATTCGGGGATGTGTTCTTATTCGTAGGTGAAAGCGGTAGTTGTTGGCGGCGGAATTATTGGGACGATGCATGCGCTTCTTGCGATCGAGGCGGGACATGAAGTTGTTCAGATAGAGCGTGATCCTCGGCCACTATCGGCTTCGATTCGAAATTTTGGCCTGGTCTGGGTAAGTGGCCGGGCGGTGGGGCCAGAACTTGAAATTGCGCTTCGGGCGCGCCAGTTGTGGGAAGAGATTGGGAACCGGTCGAAGATAGGTTTTAGAACTCAAGGCTCCCTCACAATCGCCCAGAACGAGAGTGAATTTGAGGTGATGAAGGCGGCGGCGCTCATGCCCGATGCCCACTCGAGAGGCTTTAAGTTGCTCGATCGGAATCAAGTGCAGGCGATGGAGCCAGTTCTTCAAGGCAAATTTGTCGGCGCATTGCAATGCACTCAGGATGCGGCCGTCGAACCGAGCCTGTTGTTTAGCGGATTGCGCGAGTATTTGAGTTCTAGCCCGCTCTATACCTGGAAACCTAACTTTGAAGTTGTCGATTTTTATCATGATGAGACTGGAAACCATGTTACGGATATCAACGGAAATAAAGTCTCCGGTGATCTGATGGTGATCTGTCCAGGATCAGCCCATCAGGGATTTCTAGCGGAGTTTCTCGAGGCGGCACCATTGCGTAGGGTTCATTTGCAGATGGGAGCCACGGTTCCATTCGGCGCTTCACTCAATCACTCCATCGCAGATGCAGATTCCATGCGCTACTACCCTGCTTTTAAAGATCTTCCACTCGATACTCTCGCTCCTCAGGAGCCGATCGCGGCGGCCTACAAAATGCAGTTGCTGTTGGTGCCAAGACTTGATCGCACCTTCACCATCGGAGATACCCACGAATACGAAGAGCCATTTACACATGAAATTCTGGAAGCACCCTATGACCACCTGCGCAGCGTGATTTCGGCGATCTTCGGGACTCCTGCGCCAGCAATCGCGCGTCGTTGGTCGGGAAATTATTCGCAAATGACGAATGGCGAACTTTATTACCGTCGCGAACTGGCACCTGGGGCAGTAGTTGTTACCGGTGGCGGCGGTCGCGGCAACACAATTTCACCCGCTATTGCAGAGGAGACCATCAACGCATGGCCACAATAAAGCTAGCAGTACTCGACGTGGCAGGAACTACTGCTCAGGATGATGGATTAGTTGTAAAGGCCTTTCAGATCGCAATGGAGCCAACCAATCCCAGTGCGGAAGAGTTAGCAGAGATGACTTCCTATGTGGAAGCCACAATGGGTCAGCGCAAGATCGATGTATTCACACACCTGTGCAAAGGGGATGTGGATGAAGCTTTTGCAGCACATGAACGCTTTGTAACCTCGTACACCGATCTGGTCGCGGAAGGTGAATTAAAAGAGTTCGATGGCGTCAGTGATTTCTTTAGAGAGTTGCGCAAACGAGGAATTGGTATCGGAATTACCACGGGATTTCCGCGTGAGATTCTCGACCCAATTATCTTTAGTTTGGGTTGGGAGGAACTGATCGATGTCTCCGTTGCGGCGTCGGAGGTTGCA
Organism: uncultured Actinomycetes bacterium; assembly: GCA_903839355.1. Taxonomy (GTDB): domain Bacteria; phylum Actinomycetota; class Actinomycetes; order Nanopelagicales; family Nanopelagicaceae; genus PALSA-747. The sequence continues at coordinate 402 of CAIMBV010000005.1, read as the reverse complement.
GAGGGTCGACCAGCCCCTGACATGATCTTTAAGACTTTAGAGATTTACAACCGCGAGCACGGGGTCGATCTTCACCCGGGAGATATTGCTGTCGCTGGAGATACCGAGTCAGATATGAAAGCGGGAGTGAGCGCGGGGGCCGCTGTCATTCTCGGGGTGACCAGTGGGGCACACACTGATGCAGAGTTAAGAGCATCTGGCGCGACGCAAGTCTCTGCCACCGTTTTAACTCTCTTGAACCTACTCAAATAGTCGTAGCCAATTATTTACTTTTCGTACATCCATTCAACCTCCAAAGAACCCTTTCTAGTTAACAAGAGGAAGTTTGCTTGCACTACAAATCCTTAAGGGGGACTAATGCGTAAGCAATTCATTTTTGGAGCAGTTGCAGCAATCGCTGTT
>CAIMBV010000004.1 GCA_903839355.1 uncultured Actinomycetes bacterium | reverse complement strand
CTTCACATCGTAGATCGCTCCCATTACTCGCACCTCATCATGGAGTAGTGGATAGCTTTCTATTTTCACAATGTCTTTGAGTAGCGCGCCTAGTTGATCGTCGGTGGTCTGAAAATCCAGACTCCGTGTATCTACACCGCTCTTCTGCGAGATGGCGGCGTGTATTCCAGCCTCATCGGTGCTCGCCATACGGCAATCGGTGTGCGGCATTACGAGAACGCGATTCACGCCTAAGAGATGAGTTGCGAGTACCAAGGTGCGCAGGACGTCATCCGTAACGCGTGCCCCGGCGTTACGTAAAATTTTGGCATCCCCGGCATGCATACCCACGATGCGAAGCGGATCGATGCGTGAATCCATACATGTAACGATCGCCAAACCTTTGACCGCGGTTCCAGTGAGCTCTTCTGAGGTGAACTTTGTGGCGAAGTTTTGATTGGCAGCAAGGACATCATCAAATCTATCCATCGCCTACACCTCCATTGCAGTATCTGGAATTGCAGTATCTGGAATTTTTTCATTGGCAATGAATATTCCCACGAGCACGACCGCAGCTCCGATAAGTTGAATAGTAGTGAAGGTTTCCTTCAGCAAGATCCAACCAAAGACTCCCGCAAGCACCGGCTCCAACATTCCAATAATGCTCGCCACCTGCGGGGATAAGGCATTAACTCCCTTCAATACACAAAGGTAGGGGAGCACGGTTCCGACGATGATGATGAATGCGATCAAAGCCCAACCAGGAAGGTGATGTCCTGTGAAGTGGCCATTGAGATTTATCTCTTCTTTAAATATGTGAAACGGAAATGACCACCATGGCTGAACTACCGCAAAGAGGATTGAGGTAATTCCAAATCCCCAGACCAACATCGTGTCGGTACTTCTTCGCTTACCGAGCGCGCGACCCATAACAAAGTAGGCAGCCAGACTAAGAGCATCCAAGAATGAGGAGATAACTCCAAGCCCATTGAGCGTCAAACCCTTCCAAACTTCCCCGACCAAGATCAACCCGAGAAATGCTGCAACCAACCCCAACCACATTGAATTGGAGATCTTCACCTTCTTATAGAAGCGTAGGTAGAGAACAATCCAGATCGGTGCAGTGAATTCGATGATAAGGGCGATCGAGACGTGCAATCTCAGAATTGAGAAGAAGTAGAAAGATTGAACTGCCGCGATCCCGATTACTCCAAAGAGGGTGAGAAGTCCGAGCTCTCCCTTCCCGGGACGGAGCAGAGGTAAACGACCTTTCAAGGCTAAATAGATAAGAAGTGCAAAGAGTGAACCCGTTGTCCGGATCTCGGTTAGGCGCCACGGCGTTAATCCCGCCTCCATTACCCACTTCGAGACAATGCCGTTGATGGAGTAGAGGAGCGCCGCCGTTATGAGCAGGAAATATGGGCGACGGGAGTTCATTGTCCAAACTTATCGGCTCGATCTCACCCGATGAGCCACATCCACCAGATTCCTCTGCTGATAGGGTTTTGACCGTGCTACTGAGTGATCGCGATATTGCCGCCGAAGTCTCTGCTGGACGGGTGAAGGTCGAACCCTTTAGCGAGGGGATGATTCAGCCTTCGAGCGTGGATGTTCGACTTGATAGATTCTTTCGAGTCTTTGAAAATCACAAATACTCGGTTATTGATCCCTCGATTGAGCAGGCTGAACTGACCCGAGAGGTATCGGTCAACCACGACGAGCACTTCATCTTGCACCCTGGTGAATTTGTACTGGCCAGCACCTACGAGATCATTACTCTGCCCGATGACATTGCGGGCCGTTTAGAGGGAAAGTCATCCTTAGGTCGGTTAGGACTCCTCACTCACTCGACTGCTGGTTTTATCGATCCTGGCTTCTCCGGCCACATCACCCTGGAACTTTCTAATGTAGCCAACTTGCCGGTCAAGCTATTTCCAGGAATGAAGATCGGCCAGCTTTGTCTCATCAAACTCTCATCTCCAGCGGAACATCCATACGGCTCGGCGCTGTACGGTTCTAGGTACCAGGGGCAGCGCGGTCCAACGCCGAGCAAATCCTGGCTTAATTTTCACCAATCAAAAATTCAATAGTAAAAGTAAAATAAAAGGAGCTTGAAATGAAAGCCGTCGTCTTAATAGTTGCTCTTCTCCTCGTCCTTGCCCTGCTAGCAATAATGTCGCGCAACCGTCTGGTCCGCGCCAATATCTCAGTTGATGAAGCCTTCGCCCAGATTGAGGTGCAACTAAAGCGTCGATCAGATTTGATTCCTAATTTAGTTGAGACGGTTAAAGGTTATGCATCTCATGAATCTGGAACATTTGAGGCGGTCGTTGCAGCGCGGGCTAAAGCAACAACAGCAACCACGGTCGCCGATGTGGCGGCCGCGGATGGCCAGCTAACGCAGGCGCTCCGTGGTCTACTGGCAGTTACCGAGAATTATCCAGATCTCAAAGCATCCACTAACTTTTTAGCTCTCCAAGAGGAGCTATCTAGCACCGAAAATAAAGTCTCGTTCGCCCGTCAGTTTTACAACGACAATGTGCGGACTTTAAATGCTGCGATCAAGACATTTCCAAGCAGTCTATTCGTGAAGTCAGCAGGCGTTACTTCACGCCCATTCTACGAAGTTGATGATCCACAAGATCGCAAGGCTCCACAGGTCAAGTTCTAACTATGGATTTTCGCAAACTTCAATCGGCGAACAAACTTAAATCCACTGAACTTCTCTTTGGTATGGCCCTGCTCGTCGGGGTCGTTATTTGGGCGCTTCTAACTTATTTTGGTAAGACAGGTATTGGGGTAGTTCCATTTGCAGTGGGAATTGCACTGCTCTCGGTCTGGGGTTCTTATTGGACTTCCGACAAGATCGTATTAACCATGACCGGTGCCAAGATTGTTACAGAGGCTGATAACAAGCAACTGTATGACTTGGTCTCAGAGGTTTGTATCGCCGCCGGACTCCCGACTCCGAAGATTGCGATTGTGGAAGATAACGCACCAAATGCCTTTGCAACGGGTAGAAATCAAGACCATGCAGTAATTGCATTTACAACCGGAATCTTGCGCGTGATGGATCGAGAAGAGCTACAAGGTGTAACTGCACACGAGATGGCACATGTTGCTAATCGCGATACCTTGGTCTCGGCTATTGCAGCGACGACAGCCGGAGCGCTTGCACTACTCAGTGACTTTATGTTGCGCATCATGATCTTTGGTGGCGGTAATCGACGCAATAACAATAACAACGATCAAAACCCTCTTGCATTGATTGCATCACTGATCGTTCTAATTTTGGCTCCACTTGCAGCGCTACTCCTACGACTGGCGATTTCGCGTAAGCGTGAGGCGCTCGCTGACGTAACCGCCGTTGCATTCACGCGAAACCCAACTGGTCTACGGCGCGCACTCGAAGTTCTGGCCGCCGATAACACGGTGGTTCATCAGAAATCAACGGCGGTTGCACATATCTGGATCGAGTCTCCATTGGATGGCAGCAAGACTTCCCAACTTTTCTCTACCCACCCACCTTTAGCGACCCGGATTGCAACGCTTCGCGCGATGGAAGGAAATGGCTCCGCTCAAAGCTGAGAGGGAACTCTTAAGTGCCCACCAGGAGTTATCCGTCCTTCTTAACGGCTCTTAGGCGTCTAAGATGAAGGCATGACGAAGCGAATCCTCGTGGTTGCGATAATTTTCGTCTGGTTAGCACTCGGTGAGGGCGGCGCAAGTTGGGCCACTACCCAACCAACTTCTACATTAATTGGGTTAGATATAACTGGAGCGACCCTCACAACCGCCAATGCGGGAGCTGATTCCGCTCTTACGGTAACTTTGAGAAATACTTCAAGTCATACCCTATACATCACTGGTATCGGATCATCAATAGCTAGGTCATCAATGATCTTTTATGACTCCAATATGTGCCAGGGTGATAGCGCAATGATTCCTCTTCAAAATATTGCGGTAAGTCCTGGAACCATTCAAAAGTTGGGATACAAATATCAAGGAGCCATGCTCGGTGCATTGACCACAAAATTACAACTAGACGGTAGCGCTCCAATGCAAATTAATGTGAAGGATTCAAAGAACCGTTTCAGCACACTTACATTCAAGGCAAAGATTGTTTCGCCCCCTAAAGGCCTTCACTTCGCCATGTCTGGAATGCATTGAAGATGGGCATTCAGTCCCGCCTTATCCAGGCAGTTCGACCCACGCTCGTCGCCTCAGCCCTGCTCCTGTCGGCGGTTTTGGCCCACATGGCAGGATGCGGAGTGTTTGTATCTGGAAAGCAGCTCTTTGTAGAGACTGGTGTACTGGTTGGACTGATCGCATTTTTCGCTAGAGGGAATCTAGAAGGTCCTCGCTTAGCCACGCTTGCAATTTTTGCTCAGTTATCTGTTCATTTTCTTCTCGGTGGCATGATCATGAACAACGAACGCATGCTTGGCTTCCATCTTCTTTTTGGGTTTATCTCTTATTTTGTAATTTCGGGGATAGAAAATTATGGGAAGAAATTATTAAAGATTGCTCTCCTATTCCTTAATGTTGATCCATCTGAGCTCAAGATTGAAGTAATCAAAGGTGTTTATGGCGTATATGGAGAGCAAACGCCATTTTTCTCTACGAGAAGTCGAAGATTGGGAGCTTTAAGAGCGCCACCATTTTTCGCAATTTAAGAATTCTCTTCTAACTCGCACACTTACAAGTTGGTGGTTTAGAACCACTTTCGATAGATCGACTCCTTCACGCTTCACATACTTCTTATTAAAGGATGGTTTATGAAAACCCGAATTAAATACCTGGTTATTCCAATCTCTTTGACCCTCGCCCTACTAACGGCAACTGGCGCAAATGCAGCGTCCATAGCGCAGCCACCAAGCTCTGTGGGAACTGCAACAACTGTCTCTGTTCCAGCAAATGTCCTCGCAGCCAACTTTCTCGATCAAAATGGGATGCAACACTCACTTGCAGAATTAAAAGGCAGTACCGCAATACTCGTACCTCTCCTCACTCTCTGCGGAGATACCTGTCCCTTCACCTCCGCCAATATGCTCAAGATTCAGCAGGCTCTATCAGAATCGAAAAATACTTCAATCAAAGTAATTGGCATCGACGTGGATCCTTACCGTGATTCACCGAAGCGGTTGTTAGCTTATGCAAAATTGATAGGAGCAAATTTTCAAATTTGGACCGCAGCAGGCAAAACCACTGTTCCAACCCTGACTAAAGCTGATCTAGCGAAGAAAAACCCAATAGGCACTGGGGATATCAATCCAAATCTTCTCGCCATTGAGAAGTTCCTTGGATACTCGGTAAACGTCATTCCTCAAGGAAACCCTCCGGCAACCGATTGGATGGCTCCGTATGAGAAATTGACATACGACATCGATCACTCAGATGGATTCGCCATCATAGATTCAACTCAACACTTGCGGTTTGTGAGCGGAACGCTACCTGCCTTTACAGGCACAATCTCTAAAACACTAGCTAACTTCATGGGAAGTAGCACAAACGTTTATAAGAGTCCGGTTTACAAAGGTGGTTGGACGCCAGCACAGGCGATTCAAGCTCTAAGTTGGGTTACCCAAACTAAGCTGTAATTGGAAAGTGCAGCGTAAAGGTGGCACCTTCTCCTAATTTAGATTCGACGGAGACGGTGCCGCCATGCGCTTTCATGACAGCATCAACGATCGATAGCCCCAATCCGCTTCCCTCGCCGGAGTGGCGAGCGCGAGATGGATCGATTCTGAAGAAGCGCTCAAAGATCTTGGCTTGATCTGACTCTGAAAGCCCTGGCCCTGAATCCTTAACCGAGAGCGTGACTTCGTACTCATCGGAGGTAGCAGTTACCTCAATCTGGGTACCTCGTGGGGTGTGGGTGCGAGCATTTGCCAGCAGATTGGCGAGAGCCTGATGAATTCTCTTGTTATCTCCAAGAACGTAGAGCTCTGAGGGAACATTTACAGTGATTGGATGGTCGGGACCCGCTGCTCGGGCAGATGCGACACACTCCTCAACCAGGTGGGTGAGGTCGACCGGTTCTAGAGCAAGTGGCCGTGATTCGTCCATGCGGGCAAGTAGAAGCAGATCCTCTACAAGTGAACCCATACGAATCGATTCCTTCTCGATTCTTCCTACGAGTTCCTTAGTCTTCTCTTCGCCGGTAACTGCGCCTTGGCGATGTAACTCTGCAAAACCGCGGATTGCCGTGAGTGGAGTACGTAACTCATGCGAGGCATCGGCGACGAATCGACGAAGTTTAGATTCTGAAGCATTCTTCTGTGCGAAGGATTCTTCAATGCGCCCCAACATGATGTTGAGTGATTGAGTGAGACGACCCACCTCAGTAGACGGTCTTAGCTCCGGAAGACGGGCAGATAAATCTCCATCTGCAATCGCGGCGGCGGTTACCTCGACTTCTAGCAATGGTCGCAGACTAACTCCTATTAACCAACGTGAGACCAAACCTATGACGATGAGCACTGCGATGCTGATCAGCAAGAAGAGCCAACTCAGTTCATGAAGTGTCTTATCAACGCTCGAGAGTGAGACCGCAACAACCACCGATCCCAAATCAGAAGGTAATACAAAAGCCTCAGCGCGCGTCTCGGAGTCAGGGTTTGATGTATGAACTGTGAAGGGCTTTCCATTTGTTGCTGCCACTTGAGCGAGGGTCATGCCACTAAATGTGGCCTGTGCTCCTCCTGCCGAGATATCTCCGCCGAGTTGACCTAGGACAACACCAGTTGGATCTAAGAGAGTTACTGAAGTTGCGGTAGGCACACCGCGCAAGGGGCTAACGGTTCGAAATGGTTGGTCTTGCGATTGTGTAGTCGTGGAGTCGTCAGAGTTGGGGTCAATTCCAGCTCGAACTAAGCGACCTACAGTTCCACCAGCGATACTTGAGAGTTGAGAATCAACCTGGCGAATAAGAAAACCCCGTAACTCGGCATTGGCTGCGAAATCAGATGCACCGATTCCAATTGCTGCCACGACCACAGTGGCAAGCAATAAGCGATTGCGCAGGCTCCATTGCGAGAAGAGAGGGAGTTTCTTCATAGTGAAAGAATTATCTTAGTTTCCGGCAGGAATTCGCATTCGATAGCCGACGCCACGCACAGTGTGAATGAGTGCGGGCTCATAGATATCAATCTTCTTTCGTAGATATGAGACGTAAGTTTCAACGATTCCCGCATCGCCACGGAAGTCGTATTGCCAGACGTGATCGAGAATCTGTGACTTGCTCACGACGCGATCAGCATTGATCATCAGATAGCGAAGTAGAAGAAATTCTGTAGGAGAGAGGTCGATGAGGTTGCCGGCGCGGCGAACCTCGTGAGTTGCCTCATCGAGTTCTAGATCTGCAAAGCGGATCTTCTCTTCATCAACTGTTGCCTCGACAGCACCGATGCGACGGAGAAGGGCGCGCAGGCGAGCAACGAGCTCTTCGAGGGAGAATGGCTTGGTGACATAGTCATCTCCACCGATCGTAAGTCCTGCGATCTTGTCATCAACGGTGTCTTTGGCGGTCAGAAAGAGAACTCCAACGCTATGACCTTCGGAGCGAAGTTGGCGACAGACCTCAAAGCCATCTTGGTCTGGGAGCATTACATCAAGGATTAAGGCGTGGGGTTTGAACTCCTCGGCGATGGTCAGGGCCTGCGAACCGGTCGCTGCTGTCCGGACATCAAAGCCAACGAAACGAAGGCTGGTCGCTATTAGTTCACTGATGGAACTCTCATCATCTACAACGAGAATTCTCTGCAAATTGGAATTAGATGAATCTGCCACGGTGACTCTCTCTTTAAGTGCGGTCATTTCTTAATCCTCCACGGAACTGTATCTATACCCATAGCTGGGCACAGATGAGAGGATTCTCTAGTTGACTGGGGATTTCCTGAGAAATAGCAGAAGTTTTCCACAGGGTTTATCCACGGTGTGGAGAATTACAGCCATGTAATTAGTGGGTAAATAGGTGGCTAATTGAGCGGGCTAAATTATCGCCACTTGGTCGCCAGGGTGAAACCCGCAGCGATAAAGCCAAAGCCGATAACCATGTTCCAAGCCCCGATATGCGGGATTGGGTATCCGGTATTGCTCACATAATAGATAACGATCCAGACCAGTCCGATTAGAAAGCCTGCCAACATGAGAGGAGCTAGCCACTTTGGGCTCTCTTTAGGCAGTGGAGCCAGGTGGGCAATCTCATCCGGAATGTAGACCGGATCCTTCTTGCGGCTCTTGGACTTAGGCATGAGCAAAAGGTACACCACCATAAGAGCAATCCAGAAAAACCAAACCTGAAAACCACATCTAGAAAACCCCGATTCGCCAGAGTAGGTAGCCTTACCCCATGGCTCGCATACTGGTCGTGGATAACTATGACTCGTTCGTCTATAACTTGGTCCAGTATCTCGGTCAGCTAGGCGCCGAGGTCACGGTCATCCGCAACGATGAGGTGGATTTTTCGACCCTCCACAATTTCGATGGACTCCTTATCTCGCCTGGTCCCGGAACTCCTGAGGCGGCGGGAGCAAGCATCGAACTCGTTAAATATGCCGCAGCACATCAGATGCCGCTACTCGGAGTCTGCCTCGGCCATCAAGCGATCGGGGTAGCTTTTGGTGCAACTGTCTCACGAGCTCCAGAGTTGTTGCACGGCAAGACTTCAATAGTCCACCACACAAACCAAGGCTTGTTAGCGAATCTTCCAACTCCCTTTACTGCGACCAGGTATCACTCGCTTGCGATAGAACCGCAAACCCTGCCCTATGAATTAGAGGTAACGGGCAAGACAGATTCTGGTGTTGTGATGGCTATTGAACACAGAACTCTTCCAATTTCAGGAGTTCAATTTCATCCCGAGTCAGTTCTTACTGAACATGGCCATCAAATGCTCGGCAATTGGTTAGAGCGTTGTGGTGATGTCGGCGCCCGCGCACGTTCAGAAGGTCTATCTCCTGTTGTAATCCGCGCTTAATTACGGATTACTTGGCTGGGTGTTGACCGTGATCGTTACGGTGCTTCCGATATTTTGTGTGGTTCCTGCATCGGGAGCTTGTGCCAAAACGATCTGATCGGCTTGTGTGGAGTCGTATGCAGTTGCTGTTCTTACTAAGAATCCAGCCTGAGTTAGTGTGGTGATTGCTTGAACTTGGGTTAATCCAACCAGGTTGGGAACTTGCAAACTCCCGCTAGCAATCTGCAGAGTAACTCCTGCTCCAGCCTCCAGGATGCTCCCTGGTGATGGATCAACATTTAGTACCGTCCCCGGTGCTTGATTGGAATCCTCAGAGATTGTTTGTGCCACTGTGAGTCCTGCCGCATTGAGAGCATTGCGAGCATCAGCAAGTGAGAGTCCAATCAAATTAATTGGTACTGATGTGTTGCCCGTTCCTGATGATTCAGTCAGCGTAATGCTGCTCCCCGGAATCACTTTGGAATCGGCAAGTGGGAGCTGACTTGAAATCCGACCCTTCGGAATTGTCGATGAGGGAGCAGGTTGAATTGTAATCGTGGGGAAGTTTGTCAGAAGTGCTCGAGCTTGTGCTTCAGTTAATCCGACGACATTAGGGACTTGCAGCGATGGAGTTGCAGGCGAATGGGTCTTAGTTAAAAGAGTTGATCCCACGATCAGGATGAGAGCTGCAACTACTCCACCTACCAACATAAATCTACGACGTGGCTTAGTTCTTCTGATCTTGGTTGTAACTTGCTCACCACGTACTGCGCGACGTAAGTCCTCGAGCATCGCACCTGCATCTTGATAACGATCGTTGGGATCCTTATGAAGTGCCACTTTTATAATGGTTTCAAGGTTTGGATCGATATCGGGATTAATGTCAGATGGAGCTGGGAGCGGGGCTGAAACATGTTGGAAGGCGATAGAGACGGGGGTATCGCCGACAAAAGGAGGGCGCCCCACTAATAGTTCATACATCAAACAACCGACTGAATAAATATCGCTTCGAGCATCGGCATATTCACCAGTTGCTTGCTCGGGTGAAAGATATTGCGCAGTACCAACGACATTCCATGTATTGGTCATTGTTGCGCCAATGTCATCCAGTGCTCGTGCAATACCGAAGTCCATCACTTTGACCTTGCCGGACTCGGTAATCATGATATTTCCAGGCTTTATATCTCTATGAATGATTCCTTGATTATGTGAGTAATCGAGTGCTTCTAAGATCTCAGTAACAATTTTTACAGCTTCATCTTGGGAGATCACGGCGCCTGATTGCAGGAGTTGTCGCAAGGTATGACCTTTCACGAGCTCCATGACGATGTAGGAATGCGCCCCATCCTCACCTGAGTCGAACACTGCGACTATTCCGGGATTATTTAATCCGCCGGCAGCGAGCGCCTCTTTCTTGAACCGTGCCACAAATGCTGGATCGCGCGCCAAGTCACTGCGCAATATCTTTACGGCGACTTTTCGATGAAGTCTTAAGTCCTCGGCAATATAAACATCGGCCATTCCACCAGTGCCGATCATGGCTCCGATTTCGTAGCGACTATTGAAAATCTTGT
>CAIMBV010000003.1 GCA_903839355.1 uncultured Actinomycetes bacterium | reverse complement strand
TCAGTTTGATTCTTGGTGAATGGAACTTTCTTGCTCTTGTGAAAGATGCAACTCTTTAAGAGTGAGTGACCAACTAACAAGCGACCGTGTGATCGTTTGAACCGTTATACCTAGATCGTTCAAGATCTCATCGCGCTTGGAGTGCTCCAAGAACTCCAGCGGAACGCCAATCGAATGAATCGGAATTGAGAGCCCCTCTTCGCGGAAGAGTTCTGAGACGGTGCTGGCGATACCGCCGTGCTTAATACCATCTTCAATGATCACGATGCTCTTGTATCTTCGCGCCATAGTGACGAGAGAGCGCGGCAAGGGTTTAACCCAGCGTGGATCAATAACTGTTACTCCAACACCTTCGCGATATGCCTGCGCTGCAGCCTCAACCGCCATTGTCGCCATCGCGCCAACGCTTACCAAAAGAATATCTGCGCTCTCACCGCGATAAAGAACATCAATGCCATCGCGACGTTCAAAGGCAGGAATATCCTCACAGAGCGTTCCCTTGGGATAGCGTATTAAAGTCGGAGCATCGCTGATATCAACGGCCTCGCGGAGAACTTCACGGAGCCTTGCACCATCTCGAGGAGCTGCAACGTGCAAGGTTGGCACGATCCCAGAAAGTGCTAAATCCCAGATTCCATTGTGTGATGGGCCGTCATCACCGGTGATGCCGGCACGGTCTAGAACAAAGGTAACGCCAGCGTGATGGAGTGCGACATCCATCAACAATTGATCAAAGGCGCGGTTAAGGAATGTGGAGTAGATAGCGACAACGGGGTGCAGACCGGCAAAGGCCATACCGGCAGCCGAGGTTGCGGCATGTTGTTCCGCGATTCCGACATCGAAGGTGCGATCTGGGAAAGCCGATTGAAATTGGTCTAGTCCTGTTGGGCCGAGCATGGCAGCTGTAATTGCAACTACATCGGGACGTTCGCGGCCGATATCCACCAATTCACGGGCGAAGACAGAGGTCCATGATGGTCCGAATTTTTTGAGTGGTTGACCGGTCTGCGGATTTACCACCCCGACAGCGTGAAATTTCTCCGCCTGGTCATTAATCGCTGGAGCGTGACCGCGACCCTTTTCGGTAATGACGTGAACCAAAATTGGTCCTTGGAAATTCTTAGCTTGAGAAAATGCGCTCTCAAGCGCCTCGATATTGTGGCCTTCGACCGGTCCAAAATATTTAAGCCCCAGATCTTCAAACATGCCTTGCGGGGCGACAATATCTTTGATTCCTTTTTTTACACCATGAAGCGTCTCGTAGATGGGCTGTCCAACTACAGGAGTACGTTCCAGAACGGTCTTACCCCAGTCGAGGAATTTTTCATATCCACTCGTTGTGCGCAGAGTGGAGAGGTAGGTTGCGACTCCCCCAATCGTTGGAGAGTACGAGCGTTCGTTGTCGTTGACGATAATGACAAGTGGGAGCTCGGGGTTCGCGGCGATGTTGTTAAGCGCCTCCCATGCCATGCCGCCGGTGAGCGCGCCATCTCCGACTACACAGACCACAGTGCGATTCTTGACTCCTTGAACCTTAAAACCACGGGCAACGCCATCGGCCCATGAGAGGGCGCCTGAGGCATGCGAATTTTCGATGACATCGTGTTCGGATTCGGCTCGACTTGGATATCCGGCAAGGCCGCCCCGCTGACGCAAGCTATCAAAGCCTTCTTGTCGACCTGTCAAAATTTTATGTACATACGTTTGGTGGCCGGTATCAAAGAGGATGACATCTTTGGGGGAATCAAAGACCCTATGCATGGCGATAGTCAGCTCAACGACTCCGAGATTTGGTCCTAGATGTCCACCAGATTTAGAGACCTTCTCAATCAAAAATTCGCGGATCTCACCAGCGAGAAGATTGAGTTGTTCAGTCGTGAGCGCTCGTAGGTCTTGCGGCCCCCTTATGGCGGGCAAGATCCGAGGACTAGACATCTTTGAATTCTACGCGAGGAGCCCCCTCAATGCGAGGTTAGAGTGCCCCTTGTAGGTGTGAGGTTCTTGACCAGGTTTAGTTGATCAGCGAGCGAAGTACGTACTGCATGATGCCCCCGTGGCGGTAGTAGTCCGCTTCTCCAGGTGTGTCGATACGTAATTGCGCTTCAAAGGTGATCTCTCCCGCTTTGACGGTCAAGGTCTTAGGTGCTGGACCGTGATTCAATGCTTCAATTCCTTTGATCTCAAAGGTCTCGCTGCCTGTGAGGCCCAAACTCTTTGCGCTCTGACCATTTAAGAATTGCAGTGGCAGTACGCCCATGCCGATCAAATTAGATCTATGAATACGCTCGAATGATTCTGCAATCACGGCGCGGACACCAAGAAGCGCTGTGCCCTTTGCAGCCCAGTCACGAGAAGATCCCGAGCCATACTCTTTGCCAGCCAAAATTACGAGTGGTACACCAGCTGCCTGATATTCACTCGAAGCATCGTAGATAGTTGCCTGTTCTCCATTACTTAAGAAGTTGCGCGTGAATCCCCCCTCAACGCCATCGAGGAGCAAGTTCTTGAGACGAATATTGGCGAATGTGCCGCGAATCATCACCTCGTGATTACCACGACGCGATCCATAGGAGTTGAAATCAGCGCGCTCAATTCCATGAGCCGCCAAGTACTTACCGGCTGGAGAATCGACCTTGATATTTCCGGCTGGCGAGATGTGATCGGTCGTCACGGAGTCACCCAAGATTGCTAGTACGCGAGCACCAGAGATATCGGTAACTGGCTTTGGTTGGCGTGGCATTCCTTCGAAGTAAGGAGGTTTGCGCACGTAGGTTGAGTCAGCTTCCCACTCGAAGGTCTTGCCGGTAGGAGTCTCTAAAGACTTCCAGCGGTAATCGCCATCAAAAACGGTTGCG
>CAIMBV010000002.1 GCA_903839355.1 uncultured Actinomycetes bacterium | reverse complement strand
CCCCAAAACCCCAAAACCCCAAAACCCCTTCAAATCAGGGCCACACGTATATCAATAATGGAGGACAGGGCTGCCATCAACCTCGATAAGTACAAAAAACCGACCGAGGCCGCTAAATAGGAGCAGCGCCCTGGCTATCGGCCTCCCGCCTAGCTTGACGATTAGATAAAGACATTACTTGCTCAGAAGCCTAAGGAACCCCTGACCCCGGAGCAGCAAGCTAGACAAGCTCGCATAGAGAAGATGTTGAATGAGAAGTAGGGGGCACTAGAGAGTCAGAACTTCAAGTATCTAGACATCTTTGAGTAGCAGTCACGGGAGCACAGGCAAGCATAGAGGGAGTTCTACGAGGAAAAGGTGGTCGAGGAATCCTCCGCAGAGAAGAACAAGCCTGCATTCTTCTAAAACAAGCCTAGACAGAACGGCAATGAGCCATTAAGCTCGGACAGAGCGTTTGACTCGGAGGATGCTTCAAAGCCTCGTAGCCGCAAGGCGGAGGACTCACGTGCATGGGCCAACCTTTAGAAACAGCTGCACATGGATTTCGACCCAGAGACGAAAAGCCAAGAGGAGCTCAGAGATTTCTTCAAGCTGAGTAAGGAAAACGACAAGAACGCTGTTGACCATATGAATCAGCAGATGTTTGAATACCTCTACGAGCGCATGCGGGATAGGCAGATTCGCTTCTATGCCTTCCTCAACAAGGAATTCAACATAATGAACTATAAGGCAGCAAGGTGCAGCATGCACTGCTTCGACGACCCATCCCACCCCCTTACCCAAGCGCAGTCTTGTCTGGCCCTCTGTCGCGAGGGGATCACTGGCTGCCGAGATTTCGCCCTTCGACTTCAGAAACAGGCAGAGACAGACGTGGAAGTGTGCCACAAGGAGGCCAAAAACATCAAAAATTTGACAGACCCTATCGTGCACTGGGTGGCTTGCTACGAGAAGCTGATCTTGCGCTTCGATTCGATGGAGCAAGAAATCACGCAAGAGTTCTCCAACTTTATATGAATAACAGTTTAAGCTTAAGTTAATCATCTCTTCAGATGTCTCTTGACAGGTACCTGTCCTCGCCCCTGAGAGCGACGTCGGCGAGCGCGCCCAGGAAGTGTTGCTTCTCCTCCTGGAAAGCGCCGAATGCCTGGCCGTATTTGCTAAAGCAAGTCTCGATGCAGCTTTGCTCTTCCTTCTACAGACCGCCATCAGCTGTGAAGTTGACGCAGAGATTAGCGCAGAACTTGTGCTGTCTCACTATGAGCTGGTTGGAGAGCCAGTTTTGGTGGTCGCGAGCGAACGCTCCCCCGATTACGGGAGCCTGGATCTCTGAGGTCCCAATCGTCTTGAAGGGATCTATCTTGAACTCGTTGCCGGGTTGTCTCATCTTTAATTAATATTTATAATTTCTAAGAATTAAAAAGGTAGTTGATTACGGTACTTAAAAGGCAATTAACTACAGAGCATCGAGGGCTATTAATATAGTTATAATTAATGGAGTCAGCAAAGGCTGCCAGTGGACCACCAATGGAAAAAGATCTGTCAGAAGCGAGTCGGAAT
>CAIMBV010000001.1 GCA_903839355.1 uncultured Actinomycetes bacterium | reverse complement strand
TCGTTGGTATGAATCAAACGGATGCCACCAGCGCCCTTTCCAGCATCGGTCTTAAAACAGTTGTTGCACTCAAGGAGATCGATTCCGGCGTACCTGCCGGTGAAGTTATCTCCTCCTCCCCAGGTGGCGGTGCCCACCTCAAGAAGGGTGGGACGGTTGCACTAACGATCTCACTGGGAGCACAAGTGGTGCCGACCCCAACTCCTACCCCGACACCAACTCCAACACCGTCCAACACCCCAACTCCAACACCAAGCCCTTCAAGTAGCCCAGTACCGGTAACTATTAAGTCCTACTTAGGTCTCACAAGTGATCAAGCGCAGAGTGAACTTACGGCACAGGGAATGGTGGTCAATCAAGCCTTCGCCTATAGCGATACCGTTGCCATCGGCGATGTAATTTCGCAGACGCCAGATGGTTCAACCCCGGTATTGCCCGGAACCACCGTTACTTTGATCGTCTCGCAAGGATCCTCGACCGTTTACATTCCAAATGTTTATTCTCTATCGGGTAGTTATGCGACGACCGAGCTCGAGAATCTGCAACTCAAAGTAGTTGTTCGTAAGATCGGTAATGGCAAGCACGTCACGAACGTATCGCCAAAGGTCGGAACTCAGGTCAAACGAGGCTCAACGGTGGTCATAACGCTCGGGTAGGCTCGTCCTATGAGTCCAACCAGCACTCCGCGATTAACTCCACGTATTGGAGCCCACACTCCAACCTCAGGTGGAATGGCCAAGCGATCTATCGAATACGCCCTAACTACCGAGGCCGAAGCGATCCAGGTCTTTGCATCCAATCCGCGAGGTTGGGCGATGCCCGAGGCAAATCTGGCCGCCGATACTGCCTTCAGAGATCGCGCCGCTGAGTTAGATATTCATACCTACGTGCATGCTCCATTTCTCATCAATCTCGGCTCTCCAACTCAAAGCACCTACGAAAATTCTCTCGCTTCAACGGCCTACTCACTCAAGCGCGCCAAAGAGATCGGTGCCTTGGGAACTGTTATTCATACCGGCTCTGCAGTCGATGAGAGTCACGTTCCTACCGCATGGAAGCAGATCAAAAAGGGCATGATGCCTGTTCTAAAAAAATTAAAGGATGAGGATCCTTGGTTGCTCTTGGAACCTACAGCGGGACAAGGTCAATCTCTGGTTAAGAAACTCGATGATCTCCTCATGTACTTCGAAGCTCTCGAATGGCACCCCAAAGTTGGCGTCTGTCTCGACACGTGCCATGTCTTTGCTGCGGGTCACGACATCGCTAAAAAAGGTGGAATGACCGAGACTCTTGATCTGCTCGTCTCGCTCGTCGGTGTTGATCGAATCAAATTAATTCATACCAATGACTCCATGGATGTCTGTGGCGCTCTTAAGGATCGCCATCAAAATCTTGGCGAGGGCGAGATCGGACTTAAGGCCTTTGAGGAATTAATCGCCCATCCTGCAGTAGCAAATGCCCCACTCATTCTGGAAACCCCTGGTCAAGAGCCAGAGCATGGTGCAGAGATTGCACTTCTGAAAAAAATGAGAAGCAAACGGAAGTGAATTTAAAAGAACATAAATCGATTCCGACCCTTCTTCTTCTGAGCGTCGCGCTGGTTTGGGGTAGCACCTTTGCGATCATGAAAGATTCGCTCGGCAGAATCGATGTGAACTCTTTTCTAGCGTGGAGATTTGTGATTGCAGCGATTGGAATGGCACTGCTTCGCCCTCAATCATTTCGCCACTTAACACCTGGATTCCTACTTCGGGGAATCTGCGCCGGATTGCTGCTCGGTGCCGGATATATCTTTCAGACCTTTGGACTCACTCTCACCACTGTGGCCAAGACAGGCTTTATTACCGGGCTTTATGCGGTATTTGTGCCGCTCATTGCAGCTGCCTTCTTCAAACATCACATCACCAGGATGCAGTGGGTTGCAGTGGCACTTGCGATTACAGGGACGGGGGTTCTCTCGCTGCATGGCTTTGCCTTAGGAAAAGGCGAATTTCTAGTTTTGATCGGGGCCCTCTTCTTTGCATTGCACATTATCGGACTTGGTCGATGGAGCCCTGGCCGTGACCCTTATGCGCTCACCATGATTCAAATGGCAACAGTAGGGCTCCTCGCCTTTCTCGCCTCTCTCAAAAGCGGCTTTCATGTCCCGCATGATCATGGCGTCTGGGTCGTCGTGATCTACAGCGCGCTCCTCGCTAGTGCCTTCGCCTTCATTGTTCAGACCTGGGCCCAATCATTTATGTCAGCAACTGGCGTCGGGATTATTCTCACAACCGAATATATTTTCGCCGCGATCTTCGGGATTGCGATTGTCCACGAGCAACTCACCTGGAGAGTGCTTGTAGGTGGCGGATTGATGATGACCGGGGTGTATCTAGCAATCCTTTTTGAGGAACCAGTTGATCATGTTGATCTTCCCAGCCATGAGAAGATAACCCCATGATCGATCTGCGCTCTGACACAGTTACAAAACCTAGTGAGGCAATGCGCGCTGCAATGTCAGTGGCCGAAGTAGGCGATGATGTTTATGGTGATGATGCCACTGCGAATTCACTTGAGGAGCGAGTAGCCGCACTCTTTGGTTTTGAATCTGGTCTCTTTACTCCAACCGGTTCGTTAGCAAACCAGCTTGCTATTCGACAACTGGTAAAACCTGGAGAAGAACTTATTACTGAAACTTTCTCACATATTGTGCGCGCAGAACTTGGTGCCGGTGCGGCATTTAGTGGAATAACAACTCGTACCTGGGAGTCGCCTCGTGGGGCGCTCAAAGCGACAGATCCACTACGAATCGCCCGACCTGACTCTGGTCCTTACCAAGTTTCATCAACCGCTATCGCTGTCGAAAATACTCACAACTTCGGTGGCGGAACCGTGCAGCCTTTGGATGAGATAAAAAACCTGCGAAACGAATCGCTCAAACTGGGACTTACCATGCATCTAGATGGCGCTCGAATCTGGAATGCTCATGTAGCAACTGGTGTCTCATTTCTTGAGTACGGCAAATATTTTGATACCGTCTCAGTCTGCTTCTCAAAAGGGCTCGGTGCTCCAGTCGGCTCGATGGTGCTATCCAACAAAGAACGCATCGCAAGCGCACGAATCTGGCGCAAGAGATACGGTGCAGGAATGCGACAGATTGGCATGCTTGCTGCTGCGGCTCACTACGCACTTGATAACAACATTGATCGTCTCGCCCAGGATCACTCCAACGCTCGCTCACTCGCACAAGCAGTGGCTGCGGTTGCACCCAAGGTGGTTAATCCAGATGAGGTCGATACAAATATTGTTGTCTTAGATCTAGCGGGAGCTCGCACCTCTGCATCTGAGATCAATACTCAACTTAAAGAGGCTGGAATCTTGGGAAGTTCGATCGGTCCAACGACGCTGCGCCTAGTTACTCACCTAGATGTGAGCGCGGCAGATGTAGCGAAGGTAAATTCGGTACTTCCTGAACTAGTGGAGCGCGCCTTCAAAGCGTAGGAGTTCCTCTTTAAAGTGCAGTCCATATGCATAATTACCGAGTTCGCCTCCCGTTTTAACCACGCGGTGGCAAGGAACGATTGGCGCAATTAAATTTCTGGCGCAGGCAGAACCTGCTGCGCGGACCGCATTAGGTGAGCCCGCACGATCGGCTAGTTCGGCATAACTCACGGTTTTGCCGGCAGGAATTTTCCGCATCGCCTTCCAGACCGCTTGCGAAAATTCTGGCCCTGGTTGACGGACCTTGATTCCATTGAGAGCAGCAAAATCGCCATCAAAATAATCTTTGATTAAATCGCTGATGATGGGGATCTCTTTCACTGCTTTGAATCCAAGGTCGTAATCTGATTTATCGAGGCGGGCACTTAACTCACGTAATGGGCCAAACCCCGCAGCGAGCAAAACATGTTCGTGGGCTATTAATTGCAGTGAGCCTACTGGGGTCTTTTGGCTTGCCGTGAAGAGCATTAGCGAAGCGTATTTCAAGGTAGAGCCAATAGATAGACCCCGAAATGGAGCAAGCTCTAGCGGTCGCGCAACATTTCTGCGACCAAGAAGGCGAGTTCCAAAGACTGTGTGTGGTTAAGACGTGGATCGCAGGCAGTCTCATATCGGTTGGCGAGATCGGCCTCAGAGATCTGCTCTCCACCGCCAACGCACTCGGTGACATCATCACCCGTGAGTTCAATATGGATTCCACCTGGATGGGTTCCCAAAGACTTGTGGACTTCAAAGAAGCCGCGAACCTCATCAAGTACATCATCAAAACGGCGAGTCTTATAGCCGCTTGGCGCCTCATAGGTATTGCCGTGCATGGGGTCGCACACCCAGAGCACATGTGCTCCTGAATCGGTGACAGCCTTTACAAGAGCTGGAAGCTTTTCGCGAACCAATCCTGCGCCCATGCGCGTGATGAAGGTAAGGCGACCAGGCTCATTATCAGGGTTGAGAATTTTGATCATGGTCAGTGCATCTTCGGGCGTTGACTTAGGTCCCAACTTGATTCCGATGGGGTTATGAATCTTGGCCGCAAAGTCGAGGTGAGCTCCATCGAGTTGGCGAGTGCGCTCCCCTACCCAGACGAAGTGACCTGAAACATCGTAAGCATTTCCCGTAC